>NZ_NUQC01000015.1:0-224734 GCF_002585125.1 Bacillus sp. AFS029533
ACCGGAGGGGTAGCGAAGTGGCTAAACGCGGCGGACTGTAAATCCGCTCCCTGTGGGTTCGGCGGTTCGAATCCGTCCCCCTCCACCATTTTATAGGGGCATAGTTTAACGGTAGAATAGAGGTCTCCAAAACCTTTGGTGTGGGTTCGATTCCTACTGCCCCTGCCAAATAATACAATAATGGCGGTCGTGGCGAAGTGGTTAACGCATCGGATTGTGGTTCCGACACTCGTGGGTTCGATTCCCATCGGTCGCCCCATTTAAATTGTTGTAACGATTACTCAAGTAAGTATTATAATTTATAGTAAATTGAATATAGTATATAAAGTTCTTAATTAATGGGCTATAGCCAAGCGGTAAGGCAACGGATTTTGATTCCGTCATGCCCTGGTTCGAATCCAGGTAGCCCAGCCATTTATGCGGAAGTAGTTCAGTGGTAGAATACAACCTTGCCAAGGTTGGGGTCGCGGGTTCGAACCCCGTCTTCCGCTCCAAATATGGCGGTATAGCCAAGTGGTAAGGCAGAGGTCTGCAAAACCTTTATCATCGGTTCAAATCCGGTTACCGCCTTTTAATTTACTTCTGCCGGGGTGGTGGAATGGCAGACACACAGGACTTAAAATCCTGCGGGGGTTGACCCCGTGCCGGTTCGAGTCCGGCCCTCGGTATCATTAAACCTCTTACTTTTGTAAGAGGTTTTTAATTACAGATTTGATGGACAATTTGTCTTTCATATATTATAATTATTTTATAACTTTTTGGCGGTGTGGTGGAATGGCAGACACGCCTGACTCAAAATCAGGTATCTTCACGGATGTGCAGGTTCAAGTCCTGTCACCGCTATATTGTAATCAGAGAAGAGGATTTTGCAGAGATGCAGAATCCTTTTTTTGTAGGTTAATTCTTCTTCATTAGGCATTATCTAATTGTCTTCTTATTGTTTTAAGGAACATCATAAAGAAAGGCAGCGACTATAACAATGGTCGCTGCCTTCTTTATGTGACTATGATTCATTTAGAAGTGCGTATTTTACATTTTTACATACTTACGTTTTTGCTTAGACGCAAGCCAATCAAATTGTTTAGGTTTTCTTTTATTTGCTAAAGTAACTACTAAACCAGTTGTTGCTATTAGTAGGCTTGCAGCAGCTACTTTAATCGTAAATTGTTTTGCATCTTTTAATTTCTCATTATTGTATCGATCAAGTTCCTTAATTGTATCCTGTGTGAAATCAATCCTGTCGTTTGTTTCTTCAATCAAACTACATACACCTTCGAAACTTTCGACCAAAGGATTTTTATCTTCATTTACTAAAGGATCTGACATAGTTACTCTCCTCCTATATTTAAACACCTATAAAGAAGAATTCTATGGGAAAATACATTATACCTTCATTCAAATTTCTACAAATCTTTCATATTCTCTGCTAATAGATAATGAATAAAAGTACTGTTGAATATTGATCTTTTACTTACTCACGTCATCCGCTATTTTTTACCTCTATAAAGATTTTCTACTCTCGACGGTTTTATAAATCAAGCTTGAACTCTTTCGACAAAAAATGATTTTATTCTTGAATTTGTGACATATATATGATAAATTTAATAACAAGTTCATTAAAACCTACTAAATACATATTACATTTGTATTAGTAGTTTAGCACTTATAACTTGATAACAACGCAGTGTATTGATTCATTCGAAGAACGATACATTGCGTTTTTTTATATTAAAAAGTCTATTATTAAAGACTTTTGTGACATAATTAGATAAAGAAATAATTTTCTGACTAGAATAGTAATTATAATTTGTAAATTAACAGGCAGTTAGGTGATTCCTTGTGAATATAAAAGAATTTCAAAAAAAATTGATTTCATATAGTAAAGAAATTGGAATAGATAAGATAGGATTTACGACGGTTGATCCATTTTTAACATTAAAAAATCGGTTATATAGGCAGCAGGAATTAAATTATCAATCGGGTTTTGAAACAAAGGATATTGAACGAAGAGTAGATGCAAGAAAAATTATGACAGAAGCTAATTCAATTATTGCAATTGCTTTAGCGTATCCATCTAAATTAAAAAATCCTCCTAAAAGTAAAAAAGGATCTACAAGAGGAATTTTTTGTAGGGCTTCGTGGGGGGAAGATTACCATGTAGTTGTAAAAAAGAAATTACTTCAGCTTGAGTCATTTATATTATTACATTATCCAAATGCAAATGTTCAGTCGATGGTTGATACTGGTGAGCTAGTAGATCGAGCTGTGGCTGAGCGAGCTGGTATAGGTTGGAGTGCTAAAAATTGTTCAATTATTACACCAGAATTCGGTTCATATGTGTATTTAGGGGAAATGATTACATCACTGCCTTTTGAACCAGATTCGCCTATTGAGGAACAGTGTGGAGAGTGTACAAAATGCATTGATGTTTGTCCAACAAGTGCGATTGTTTCTCCAGGTCAATTAAATGCTAAAAATTGTATTGCTTTTTTAACACAATCAAAAGAGATGATTCCTGTTGAATTTCGAAAAGAGCTGGGAAATCGTATATATGGATGCGATACATGTCAGACAGTTTGTCCTAAAAATAAAGGTATTAATTTTACTCATCATACTGAGATGGAACCTGATCCGGAAACTGTAAAACCATTATTACGCTCTGTATTAAAGGTAAGTAACCGAGAGTTTAAAAGTCAGTTTGGCCAAATGTCTGGGTCTTGGAGAGGAAAGAATCCTATTCAGCGAAATGCCATCATTGCTTTAGCACATTTTAAAGATGAATCGGCATTAGATGATTTAAAGGAATTAGCGAAAAAAGATGCAAGGCCAGTAATTAGAGGTACAGCTATTTGGGCTATTTTTGAGATTGAGGGAAAGAATAGTACACCATTTATTGAAAGTTGTTTGCAAAAAGAGCAAGACGAGATTGTATTAAAGGAAATTAATGCTGTTCTGTCAAGGTAATCAATATTGAGTGGTATAATCTCTTATTTTTCAACATCGTATAGAATAAGAATATATGTTGAAAAGGGGGATTATCTTGTTTAATCGTGAACTTTTAGAGTGTTATTTAAAAGAACGATTACAACTTTATTTTGGTGAAGGACATCGAAGTCATCCTATTCAAGAAAAAGAATATCAGGCAATCCGGCGTAAAGTTGAATTATATAATAAGCGTAATATTTCTTTAGTGAAAGTATATGGAAATCTTGATGTAAACAATATTTGGACTGATCAGGACGTAACGTATATAAATTATACATTCCATACGCGATATTTTTTAAAGCAAACTGATTTATATTTTGAAGAGGATCAACATGAAAGACAGATCGCGATTGAAAATAATGAAATCTTATATGACATACCATTCCCAATTGATAATCAAGTTGAAAATTTTGAACTCGAAGAAGACGATTTAAGTGAAAATGAATCATTAGATCGAAATAACAGATATAACCGATTTAATGCTGTTAAATATGCTGAAACCTGGTGGGATGGCCATAATAAAGAATATCCATTGTATGCAAATGATTGTACTAATTTTATATCCCAATGTTTAAGGGCTGGAGGCATTCGAATGGTTGGAATGCCAAAACCAGGGACAGGGTGGTGGTATAAAAATCATTCTAATAGTAGTTATAGCTGGAGAGTTGCTCACGCATTAAGAAGATTTTTACCTTCACCTAAAACTGGAATTAAAGCAGAAGAGGTGCCTTCTCCAAAAGATCTTACATTGGGGGATATTATCGTATATGATTTCGAAGGTGATGGTGTATGGAATCATTGTACAATCGTTGTTGCTAAGGATGAAAATGGTGAACCGTTAGTGAATGCACATACAGTAAATAGCCGTAAAAGATATTGGTCATACTATGATTCTTCTGCTTTTACGGAGAATATTAAGTATAAGTTTTTTCACTTCGTTGATGATTTTTCTAACCCTCCAATGGAATAATACCTTATTAATTACGAATTTGGTATAATATAAAGCATTGAAACAATATAGAGGTGAAAAAGATGGGAATACACGTTGTATTATATCAACCACAAATTCCAGCAAATACAGGAAATATTGCACGTACTTGTGCAGGAACAGATACAAGTTTGCATTTAATCCGTCCGTTAGGTTTTTCAACTGATGATAAAATGTTAAAAAGAGCTGGTCTTGATTATTGGGAGCATGTAGATATCCATTATCATGATTCTTTGGACGATTTATTTGATAAATATAAAGACGGAAAATTTTACTTTATAACTAAATTTGGGGAAAAAACATATTCAAACTTTGATTATACAAATTTAGATGAAGAGATTTTCTTTGTATTTGGTAGAGAAACAACAGGACTTCCGAAAGAGTTAATTGAAAAAAACATGGAAACTTGTTTACGCATACCAATGACAGATCATATTAGATCTCTAAATTTATCAAATACAGCTGCAATTTTAATTTACGAAGCTTTGCGTCAGCAAGATTTCCGTGAATTGTTAAAGGTAAAGGATTATTCTAAGTAATAAAAGTCACCATTTAGGTGATTTTTTTTATTAAATTAAGATCCGATCAAAGAGTACACAAATAAAAAAGATGCTTCCGTTAAAACGGTCTAAATAAAATTAAGATCCGCGTTTAGAAGCATCCTTTAAAAAATATTATCTGTTTTTCAGTCCAGGTTTGTCATTATAGCCGCCTGTGAAAATTGCTGCTAAGAATGATGCTGTTACTAATAAAATTAATACTAGTCTCATCAGTATGTATCCTCCCAATTGAAAAATTCCCAACACCCTAAACCTTATTATACAGAAAAAACATAGAAATATGAAAGTAAATTTATGAGAATTGGATTTCGATAAAATATATTTTCCTACTCAAAGATATAGCATGAGTACGGACATCCTTGCATATCCTTTAATAATCTCTCTTACAGATGAGAAGAAGGAGGTACTTGTCCATGGATATTTTAAAGAAACTTGAGCAGCACCGGGACATGGAACAAAGATTGAAATGGGAAGGCACTTTTGCTGAGTATCTTGAAATGCTAAAAGAGGAGCCCTTGGTTGCACAAACTGCACATTCTAGAATTTATAATATGATTAAAGACGCAGGTATTGAAGAAGTGAATGGTAAAAAAACCTACAGTTTCTTTAATAACAACCTATATGGATTAGAAGAAGCGCTAGAGAGACTCGTGGAAGAATATTTCCATCCTGCTGCCAAGAGATTAGATGTTAAAAAACGTATTTTATTGTTAATGGGCCCTGTAAGTGGTGGTAAATCTACACTAGTAACGATGTTAAAAAGAGGCTTAGAAAATTATTCAAGGTCTGATCAAGGAGCAATCTACGCTATTAAAGGTTGCCCAATGCATGAAGATCCATTGCATTTAATTCCTAACCATTTAAGAGATGATTTTTTCCAAGAATATGGAGTTCGAATTGAAGGAAATCTTTCACCTTTAAATTTAATGAGACTTGAACAAGAGTTTGGTGGAAGAATAGAAGATGTTATGGTAGAAAGAGTATTTTTATCAGAGGATCGTCGAGTTGGTATTGGGACTTTTAGCCCGTCTGATCCAAAATCACAAGATATTGCAGATTTAACAGGAAGTATTGATTTTTCAACAATTGCTCAATTTGGATCAGAGTCAGATCCACGTGCCTACCGGTTTGATGGTGAGTTGAATAAAGCAAACCGTGGAATGATGGAATTCCAAGAGATGTTAAAATGTGATGAAAAGTTTTTATGGCACTTATTATCCCTGACGCAGGAAGGAAACTTTAAGGCAGGGCGTTTTGCATTGATTTCTGCGGATGAGTTAATCATTGCTCATACGAATGAAACAGAGTACAGATCCTTTATTAATAATAAGAAGAATGAAGCACTTCATTCTCGAATAATCGTAATGCCAATTCCTTATAACTTAAGAGTTAGCGAAGAAGAGAGAATTTATCAAAAAATGATCTCTGAAAGTGATGTTTCAAATGTCCATATTGCTCCACATACTTTACGTGTCGCAGCAATGTTTACAATTCTTACTCGTTTAAAAGAACCAAAACGAGGAGATATTGATTTAGTTAAGAAGATGCGTCTATATGATGGTGAAATGGTAGAAGGCTATAACACTGTTGATTTAGAAGAGCTGAAGAAAGAATATTTAGATGAAGGTATGCATGGTATCGATCCACGATATGTCATTAACCGTATTTCATCTACAATTATTCGAAAAGAGATTCCTTCAATTAATGCTCTGGATGTATTACGCTCATTAAAAGATGGTTTAGATCAACATCCATCTATTTCTAATGAAGATCGTGAGCGTTATATGAATTTTATCTCAATCGCAAGAAAAGAATACGATGATATTGCAAAACAAGAAGTTCAAAAAGCTTTTGTATATTCATATGAAGAGTCTGCAAAAACACTTATGGATAATTATCTTGATAATGTAGAAGCATATTGCAATAAGAATAAGCTTCGTGATCCTTTAACAGGTGAAGAGATGAATCCAGATGAGAAGTTGATGCGTTCAATTGAAGAACAAATTGGTATCTCTGAGAATGCAAAGAAAGCATTCCGTGAAGAAATACTAATTAGAATCTCTGCATATGCAAGAAAAGGTAAACGTTTTGATTACAATTCACACGAAAGATTAAAAGAAGCAATCCAAAAGAAACTTTTTTCGGATCTGAAGGATGTTGTGAAGATTACGACGTCCACAAAAACTCCTGACGAGCGTCAATTAAAGAAAATTAATGACGTTGTCAGCAGATTAGTTGATGAATATGGTTATAACTCAACATCAGCAAACGAATTATTACGCTACGTAGGTTCATTACTTAACCGTTAAATTGTTTAAGCGGCTATCGATTAGATAGCCGTTTTCTTTTGCAATTAATAACGTTTATCCTATAATGAGGATAATGATTAAAAAGAAAGGTGAGATAGTGTAAATGAAAAGAATTCAAATAGCTGAAAATCTTGAGTTTTCTCAAATTATTCACGGTTTATGGCGCTTATCTGAATGGAAAATGACATCAGAACAATTAGTCACTTTTATAGAAGAATGTATTGATTTAGGAATTACAACATTTGATCATGCCGATATTTACGGTGGGTATACTTGTGAAGAAATTTTTGGAAAGGCTCTAGCATTAAAACCGGAGCTTCGTGAAAAAATTCAAATCGTTACAAAATGTGGTATAAAGTTAAAGTCATCAAAGTTCCCTGAACTTAAAATGAATCATTATGATACTAGTAAAGAGCATATCCTTATGAGTGTTAATAATTCTCTGGAAAATCTACAAACAGATTATATCGATTTACTTTTAATACATAGACCAAATCCGTTTATGAATCCAAAGGAAATTGCAGAGGCGTTTAATCAACTTCATTCGGAAGGAAAAGTACGCTACTTTGGAGTATCAAACTTTTTACCATCTCAATTTAATGCATTACAAGCATATCTAAACATGCCTTTAGTAACAAATCAAATCGAAGTTTCGCCAATGCAATTAGAGCATTTTGAAAAGGGAACGATTGATTTATTACTTGAAAAAGATATTGCTCCAATGATCTGGTCCCCATTAGCAGGTGGACAAATTTTTACTAGTCAGTCTGAATCAGCTGTACGAGTTCGAGCAATGCTTGAAGAGATTTCTAGTGAAATTGGCGCAAATTCAATCGACGAAGTAATGTATGCATGGTTATTAGCTCATCCTGCTAAAATGATGCCAATCGTAGGGTCTGGTAAAATTGAACGTGTTAAAACAGCAGTTGAGTCTACAAAGTTAAGAATGTCAGCGGAACAATGGTTACGAATTTACGTAGCTGGAATGGGTCATAATTTACCTTAAATAAAAATAAGTGGAGAACTTTTACTAGTTTTCCACTTATTTTTTTGTTCTTTTTTAAGTAATTTTACATATAGTTAAAGGCAAAAGTTTATTGGAATTTTTATATAAATATATCTATTTTTAAGGACTCGTCCAATTTTCTGAAAAAATGGGTGTAAAATTTAGAAGAAACATTGTCAATTATTGTGTCCTTCTGCATATGATAGAGTAATCCATAAAAAAGGGTAGAAAATCACCTACCGATTTAGTTTATGCAATTTAGCATTACTGTGTGACGATTTTTTTATTTTTAAAATAAATCATAACAAGTAAGGGAGGGAAAGAAAATGAGTAATGAAAATAATGAACATGAACAAAAGCATAATTTTACCATTTCACAGGAAGACTGGACCCTCCATCGTAAAGGACACGACGACCAACAGCGCCACCAAGAGAAGGTACAAGAGGCGATTAAAAAAAATTTAGCAGATTTGATCACAGAAGAAAGCATCATCATGTCAAACGGGCGCGATGTAGTAAAAATTCCAATTCGGTCACTAGATGAGTATAAGATTAGATACAACTACGATAAAAATAAACACGTTGGTCAGGGTACTGGAGACAGTAAAGTTGGCGATGTAGTGGCAAGAGATGGTTCACAAGGTGGCCAGCCGCAAAAAGGTGCTGGCAAAGGGCAAGGAGCAGGTAAGGAATCAGGCGAAGATTATTATGAGGCAGAGGTTTCACTAATGGAATTAGAGGAAGCTCTTTTTAGTCAGTTAGAATTACCGGATCTAAAACGCAAAGAACAAGACTTAAATACAGTAGAAAATATTGAATTTAATGACATTAGAAAAACTGGATTAATGGGTAACATTGATAAAAAACGTACAATGATGTCTGCGTTTAAACGTAACGCAATGAGTGGCACGCCATCATTCTATCCTATATCTCCAGAAGACTTAAAGTTCCGTACATGGAATGAAATTAGAAAACCAGAATCGAAAGCCGTCGTACTCGCAATGATGGATACGAGCGGAAGTATGGGCTTATGGGAAAAGTATATGGCACGAAGCTTCTTCTTTTGGATGACAAGATTTTTACGAACAAAATATGAATCAGTTGATATCGAATTTATTGCACACCATACAGAAGCAAAAGTAGTTACAGAAGAAGAGTTCTTCACAAAAGGAGAAAGCGGAGGAACAATCTGTTCATCTGCTTATCGAAAAGCTTTAGAAGTGATTGAATACAAATATTCTCCTGAAAGATATAATATCTATCCATTCCACTTCTCTGATGGAGATAATTTAACATCTGATAATGCTCGCTGCGTAAAATTAGTTCAAGAATTAATGAAAGTGAGCAATATGTTCGGATACGGAGAAGTAAACCAATACAATCGACACAGTACGCTAATGTCCGCGTATAAAAACATAAATGACGAGAAATTTCGCTATTATATTTTAAAGCAAAAGTCAGATGTGTTCCATTCTATGAAGAGCTTTTTCAAGCAGGAGTATGAGAAGGCAGCGAAATAATCGCTGGATAATTGATCTAAGATGAAGTTGGTTTACATTAGCAAGTGAAACCAGAAGAGCCCCGGTAGAGGGTTTTTCTGGTTTTTTTGTTGTGAAGCGAATTTGGATTCTTATTCAACATAATGGCAGTTTAATTGAACAATATTAGACAAGTTATTTATGTTAATTGTGTTATTCTATTTATAAAAACAAATTGTAATTATTTTCCAGTAAAATATATTAGGAGGTTTATTTATGAAAAGAAAATTAGTATTATCCATTGGTTTAGCATTATCAATCGGATTTACAAAAGACTTCCAACATACAAAGGTATATGCACAGACTAATGGAGACCAATACAAACATGTGACAAGAGAGGAACAAGATTATAGAGAAGGTAATGCAGCTGAAGGAAAAGATATTACCACAACTATAACAGTAGAAGAACAAAATATGGTGGAAAAAAGTTCATCCAAACAAGGGTTTGTATCGCAAGAAAATGGGACAGGTTTCTTTTTTGAAAAGAAATAAAGATAAAAACGCTATTCAGCTAACGCATGCGGTAGTTGAAGATGACGAGGGGCTATTAAGTAGCCCTTTTAGTATGCAGAATAGTTCGGAAACAATTGGTTATTTATGGTAAAATATTTAAAATGGAACATTAGATAAAATGAGTAATGGGAGCTGAGGAATGAAAATTAATAAAAAAGTATCAGAAATTATAGATTCTGTAGAAAACATTGAAAATGAATTCAAAGATCTTTTTGGAATTATCGATTAGATGTAAGTTTTCCAACTGTACTCACGATAAAAATTATAAACGAAAATATTTGATAGAAATTGTGTAAACAACGAAATTTTATATAAAATTGAACCTGAAAATTAATAAGCCAACAGTCGAGTCTTTTTATACTATTTGTTCAATAAGAGGGTTGCCACTATTTTTAATAGTCACATACAAAATGTGTAATGTAGAAAATATCAAAAAAAATAAAAATTACTGGATTTCAAAAAGTGGAGAAATTTACATGTAAAATATTGTATTCTAGTACTCCTTAGATACTTTTATCTTGGGAGTATTTTAGTGTATTAATATAGTTTTTATGAAAAACCAGAATAAAAGTTGAGGATGGGATTATGATCAATCGAATCTTAATTGTAGAAGATGATCACTACATTAGTGAGATGATAAAGGATACTTTGGTGAAACATGGATATGCAGTTTCCACCGTCTTTGATGGTGAAGAGGCATTACAGATAGTAGAAGTACAAAATTTTGACTTAATTTTACTTGATATTATGATTCCCAAAATTGATGGGATGGAATGCTTAAAGATTATTAGAACCAAAAGTATGATCCCAATTTTAATTATGTCTGCAAAAGGAGAAGACGTTGATAAAGCGTTAGGTCTAGGGTTCGGTGCAGATGATTACATTGCAAAGCCTTTTTCAATGATTGAACTTGTCGCTAGAGTAAAAGCCATTCTTAGAAGAGAAAAACATTATATGGACTTAACCAATCAAGTGGTTAAGCCGACTTACCAAGAAGAAACTATTCAACTAGGTGATTTGATCATTGATATGAAAAATTATTCTGTAAAAAAATGTGGTCATGACGTAAAGCTCACGTTAAAAGAGTTTAATATCTTAAAACTCTTTATTACAAGACCAAATCAAGTATTTACAAAAGCACAAGTTTACAGCCTTGTTTGGCAAGAAGAATACTATGGTGATGAAAATGTTATTAATGTGCATATTCGACGTCTCAGAGAAAAAATAGAAGATAATCCTTCAAACCCTAAATATTTAAAGACTTTATGGAGGATTGGCTATAAATTGGGGGAATTTTAACATGATTTATCTTCTTGTATTATTTCTAGCAGCTTCCTTAATTTTTAATATTTATTTAGTTCAACATCAAAGAGTTTCGAATCAAGAAATTTCCTATGTCAAAAAGAAGCTTCAATCCATCATTGAACAAAAAACTGATGAAAATGTTCTACTTTACACTAGCAACTCTCAAATGAAATCATTATTAATTCAAATCAATCGCCTCTTAGAACACAACCAGAAAACAGTGGCCAATTTTCATTCTGTTGAACGCTCAATGAGAAAAATGCTCTCGAATATCTCGCATGATTTAAAAACGCCACTTACTGTCATTCTAGGTTATATTGAAATCATTTTACACGATGAAATTATTAATCAAGAAAAAGAAAAATCCTTATTACAAACTGTTCATTTAAAAGCAGAAGAAGTTTTAGATTTAATCAATCGCTTTTTTGATCTTGTTAAACTTGAATCCAATGATGTTCATCTTGAAATGTCCAAAATCGAATTAGGAGAGATTTGCAAAAAAACAATTCTGGATTATTATGAGATACTAACAAAAAAAGAATTTGACGTATCTATTAATATTCCGAATGAACAGAAATTTATTTGGGGAAATAAAGGAGCGGTTGAGCGGATTTTAAATAATTTAATTTCTAATGCTCTTCAATATGGTTCAGATGGAAAGGTAATTGGGTTACACCTAAGAAGTACAGAGGATAAGGTTTATATAGACGTCTTCGATCGGGGAAAGGGCATTCTGGAAGATGGTAAAGATCGAGTCTTTGAACGATTATACACAATGGAAGATTCAAGAAATAAACTTTATCAAGGTAGCGGATTAGGTTTAACTATAACGAAAAGATTAGTCGAACAACTGGGCGGAAAGATTTCATTAGAAAGCATCCCAAATCACAAGACCACTTTCACTATTGAATTGAAGCGTATGACGTATTAATCGAAATTGTAATAACTTAAGAATTTTGTAAGAAATGGTTAAGAGAAAAGAAAACATTCATCGATAGAATGAGATTAATAGATGAAGGAGGGAAAAACATGACCTATATAATTCAAACAAATCATCTTACTAAAAATTATAAAGGTACCACGGTCGTTTCCAATGTGAATATGCATGTCAAAAAAGGCGAAATATATGGCTTCTTAGGTCCGAACGGTGCAGGAAAAACAACCGTTATGAAAATGATTATGAACTTAATCAAACCAACGAGTGGAGAAATTATTATTTCTGGCGAAACAGTAACCCCAAAATCTTATGAAATATTGAAGCGCATGGGGAGCATAATTGAATATCCCGTTTTTTATGACAAGTTAACAGCACGGGAAAACTTAGAGCTACACTCCGATTATATGGGTTACTACAACAAAAGTGCGATCGACACGGCTCTTGACATGGTACAACTAAAAAATTTTGAAGGAAAGGCTGTCAAAGATTTCTCTTTAGGGATGAAGCAGAGGCTTGGCTTAGCTAGAGCAATTATTACAAAGCCTGAAATCCTTATTTTAGATGAGCCAACAAATGGTTTAGACCCTGTAGGAATTAAGGAATTTCGAAATCTATTTCAAATGTTAAGTAAGGATTATGGAATGACACTATTAATCTCTAGTCATATTCTTGGAGAAATCGAACAAATTGCCGATACCATCGGAGTAATCAAGGACGGAAAGTTAGTAGAGGAAGTATTAATGGAGACAATTCGTCTTCAAAATACAGAGTATATAGAGTTAAAAACGGATGATGTGAAAAAAGCGTCATACATCATAAAAGAATCAATGTACATAACGAATTTTAAAATACTCGATGATGTTACCATTCGTATCTATGACATGAACACGGCTCAAGGGAAGATATCTAAAGCCCTTGTGTTAAATGGTGTATTAGTGGAGTCAATCAATAAAAAAGATAATACATTAGAAGATTATTTCTTAAAGAAGATCAATGGGGGCGTGATCCATGCTTAAACTTATTAATCTTGAAATAAAAAAATTTAAATTATGGCACTACTGGAAAGCTGTTTCTATATGCAATATCGCATTTATTGCACTTCTTAGTATGATGTTTTTTACAGAGATAGATGGTAAGAAAATACCTATTGAAAGTTTTGATATGGCGGCCAGCATAATAGGTGCAATGGTACGGACAACGTTTACAATTTTTGCATCAGTATTTATTGTGAAATTAATAATAGACGAATTTAGAAATAAATCAATAGATGTATTATTCACTTATCCCATTAAACGTAAAAAAATTATTTCCGCAAAGTTAACAATCGTTTTTATTTTTACTTTTGTCAACGTTTTGTTTTCGACATTATTTCTAGAAGGCCTCGTTAATTTAGCGGAAGTGAATTTTAATATTCTTCCAGGATCGATCGAATTAGAAGATATATCAAGACATTTATTGACTGCTTTTATGAATGCTATTGCGACAGCAGGTATCAGTCTTATTCCTCTGTTCTTTGGCATGCATCGTAAATCGTCGCCTGCAACCATTGTATCTTCAATTCTTATCGCTACAATTTTGAATTCAACAAGTGAGGATTTTACCTTATTTTCAATTATAGGAGTTCCTTTATCACTAGGATTGTTCGGTTTGTATATCGGGTACTATTCAATTCGAAACATAGAAAAGAAAGATTTAGTCTAATTCATTGATGAAACATTTCAAATAATAGCATGGGAGTTACAACTAGTTGGAAACAATTCTTTATTACAATAGTAATTGTTGTGATAATAATATATATTATTTTTCAGACCATGTTACTAACATATGGGATTTTGTTATTCAACTAACGCAATGCGTTAGTTGAATAAGAATTTCTTCTCAACCTCGCTAAAGTCTTCCAACAAAAGATCAAAATGCGTTATCGTTTAAATATGGTTTGTCTAGAGTAGAAACATGAGGAAGATGTGCAGAAGTGTGAACAAAAGAATATTTTTGGTTTTATTTACTGCGATTTTACTATATGTATTTGTTTATCCGGAAATTAGGGACTATGAAAAAATCCCTAGTTTTACTAAGGATTAAAATAATTTTAATTATGATAAACGCTTGATTTAGAATATACAAGTTCATAGTATGCAGACATTTCTGCTTCTGTTATATCGTATTTTCTTTGAATTTCATTGTGTTCTTCCAATAAATTTTTTGACCATTCCATTGATTGTCTATCTGTTATCTTACCAATCTTTAGTAACATTTTATTTTTTGCAAATTCTGACCTGAATTTAAGTTCGAATTCTGCAATTTCTACGATTTCTTCAGGAGAATGTTTGTCTTCGTTATTGCTAGAAGTGCTATTCATTTTAAGTATTATACCAATTATTACTATTACAATTACAATAAACCATACCACAATATCACCACCTTTCATTTTCATAATATCATGTATAAATAACTAATAGTTAAACTATTACAAAATTTATAAGGCTAAAATTTTTGTGTTTTCCCCAATCTGTGGATTGTGGAAAAATCACTGAACAGACTTCGTCAAAAAAAGTGCAGACCCCTACCAGCACGGCTTCTAAGATTGTTCAAACCAAGAAGAGTTCATCTTATGGTGACACAGAAAAACCGGCGAGCAATGAACCAAACAAAAGTGTTTCTGCATCTAGCACTTCAAAGGTAACAGGTCCTGTAAACAAAACAGAAAATTGTAATAAAGATGTTAGGAAAGTGGATACCAATCATAAGGGAAGCGTTACGATAGCTGGAGAATTGAATAAAATGGAGTACGAATAGATAGGAAGTGAAAAACAGAAAAGCCCCTTAAGGGTTTTTCTGTTTTTTTGTTGTAAATAAAAGGTTTCTTCAAAATAATAAAAACCTCTGCTGATCATGTAATATTAACTGGTAGAGCATCTTTAATATTGTGGGGTGTTTTAAAATTTTCAGATTTTTTGTTTTTGTAAAATAATTTATTTTTTGTGATATAATTTTAGAGTGAGATTGTAATATATGCATCTTAGAATTTCTAAAAGGAGCAAAATTTTTAAAATGAAATGGTTAATTGTATTTGGACCTGTAATAGAATTAGCATTATATGCAATAGTTTCTAAGTTTTGGGTAAGTGATTTTAAAGAAATAAAACCAATAATTATTTTACAAATAGTACTTTACACTTTTCTTATTACACCATTATTACTTTGGGGATATATGTTAAAGCACTAATAAATATAATTTTATAATGAAGTAAGCATACCAACGAAAATTCGGGAAGTATGCTTTTTTTTGCTTATTTTTCTTGGCCTTCATCTTTTTTACAATTTACAAAAAACAGATGTTTTCCATTCAATGAAGTTACATTTGGCATTATATTTGTTCAGTTGTGAATGTTGATTTTGTTACTTTTTCTGGCATAGTTAAAAAAATAACTGCTATGACGATACATATACCACCTAGTAATTGGTATACTCCGAAAGATTCCTTTAGCCAAGTAATAGAAACAATAGTTGCTACAAGCGGTTCGATACTAGATAAAATACTAGTCTCTGTTGCTGATAAATATTTTAGGCTACCGATGTAGAGAAGAAAAGAAAGAGTACCTATTATAATAATTAAAATTAGCAAAGAGAATGTTGACAATGTAAAGGTTTGTGAAAATTGCTTCCATTCAAAAGAATGATTGTAAATAAATAATGCAATACCTCCAATTAGCATACCCCAGCCAATAATAAGAGTCGTCCCCCATTGTTGAATAAGGGAAGTAGGGTGTAGTGTATAGAAGGTAAAACCAATAGCTGTTAACAGTCCGAATAAAATAGTTTCCTTTGACATGACAATATTATGGGCTGATCCATTTGTAATAATAAAGTATGTGCCGATCAGTGCGGAGAAAATTGCTAATACCTGCAAGGTAGAAGGCAGTTTTTTATTCTGTATTGCAACATAAATAGTAATCAGCACTGGCCCTAAAAATTGGAAAAGAGTAGCAGTCACAGCGTTACTAATATGCACAGTTTCGATAAAAGCATATTGTGCGCCAAGCATCCCGAGAATAGAGAAAATGATAAGATGTAATAGATGAACTGGTTGTTGCCAAATACGAAATATATTTTGTTTTTTTGTAAGTAAGAAACATAAAATAAAGACCCCAGCAAGTAAGAGGCGAATGACTAAATAGTCGATAGATGATATTGTCGTACGTTGAAAAAACCACTGAATTAATGGACCTGATAATCCCCATAGAGTAGCTCCTGTAAGAATCATAAATAGTCCAAGACGTCTGCTGTTTTGCATGATCATGATGCTCCTTTCAAAAATTGCTTTTATTCAATTTACATGATAAAAAGTATTATATATAACCTCTGGTACTATACAAAGTATCAATAATACATTTTATGAAGGGGTCAGATTACATGTTAGAGTTAACACCAAATTTAAATATTGAGTCAAAAATGCCGTTGTATGTACAGTTATATGGGTATATAAAAGAAGAAATAAGACGTGGAAAAATACCTCCTATGACGAAGCTACCAGCAAAAAGAAAGTTAGCAATGTATTTAGAAGTAAGTAAAAATACAGTTGAATCGGCATATGAACAACTTCTGGCAGAAGGATATATTGAATCCGTTTCACGTAAGGGCTATTTTGTATGTGAAATTGAGCAAATAATGCTTACTGATAAAAATAGAGAATTTGTTAAAGAAGTATCATACGGAGAACAGATTTATAAATACGATTTTATACAAACGGGTGTAGATCCTAAGTCATTTCCATTCGCTGTCTATCGGAAAATCTCAAATGAGGTATGGCAGCAAGAAAATAAGGATCTTCTATTTCTTGGTCATCCTCAAGGTGAATCGAACTTGCGTGAAGAGATTGCGAAATATTTATATGAATCAAGAGGTGTTAGATGTTCATCGAGTCAAATTGTAATAGGAGCTGGAACCCAATTTTTAATAAGAATATTGTTTCAATTACTAAAGGGAAAGCATTTTGCAGTTGAAAATCCAGGGTATCATCGAAAATTGGTTGTTTTTGAGAAGGGAGAAGAAAATGTTCAAATGATTCCACTTGATGAGGATGGGATCTCTATTGCAGCTTTAGAAGCTAGCAATGCGGAAGTTATTTTCGTTACACCGTCTCACCAATTTCCTTGTGGAATGATTATGCCAATTAAAAGAAGAGGACAACTATTACAATGGGCACAAGAGGAGTATGGACGTTATATTATTGAAGATGATTATGACAGTGAATTTCGTTATTCTGGAAAGCCGATTCCAGCATTACAGGGGCTTGACATAGAGGGAAACGTAATTTACATGGGAACATTTTCAAAAGCTTTACTCCCATCATTACGAATGAGTTATATGGTGTTGCCAAAACAGCTAATTAAATTGTATCAATCACAATATTTATTTTATACACAAAGTGTTTCGAGAATTGATCAAGAAATCATTAGAAGATTTTTAAACGAAGGACATTGGGAAAAACATATTCATAAAATGCGAGTTGTATACAGAAAAAAGAGAGATGTTCTTGTTTCGGCGATAGAAAGGTACTTTTCTAATAAAGTGGAAGTGATAGGAGAAGATTCTGGCTTACATATTTTATTAAAGGTTCATAATGGAATGTTAGAAGAAGAGTTAATTACAAGGGCGGCTGAAAATAGTATTAAAGTATATCCAGTTTCAATGTATTATAGCGAAGGGAATCATCCAAAAAATACAGTTTTACTTGGATTTGCTATTTTATCAGAGGCAGAGATTGAAAAGGCTATTCGATTGCTATATCATTCATGGTTCAAAATATAACATGATCGAAAAAAATAGTTCTCAAGAGCATGAGAGTCAGTGAAATAATCGCTGAACATGAGAATAAAATGAAGTACCAATAGAACAAGCAAAACAAAAAAAGCCCGTTAATGGGCTTTCCTGATTATGCCATGTAAATAAAATGATTGCTAAACTTTACTTGTTTTAACCGATCATAAAATAATCCCACTTGTATACATAATTACCTTTGTACTGATCTCAAAGGGAACTTTTGAATAATCTTTTTCCCAATTTAATTTATTCCATGTATTTGTATGGTAGGCCATTAAATATCTGCCAATCCCTAATGCATCACAATTAGCGTCTTGAAGAATGCTAACTACTTCTTTTAACTCCTTTTCGATATTTTCAGCAATTTTGTTTTCTATTTCCTTTTTTTTAATATTACTAGCTAAATCTTCGCCAGTAAATTCGGTTAAATCAATCTTTATTTTTAAGTCGATCTTTACTTTAGGTTGCTTTTCATTTTTGATTTGTAGGTTTCTTTTTATACTTTTTACTTTAAAAGAGATAACTTCATTGTTACTACCCAATTGTTCAGACAAACTCATTGTATGATTTTTTTTGTCTTGCATTAGTAACAATAATTTTGATTGTTTATTATTTAATATTTTTCCAGTAAATTGATTGTTTTCTAAAAGTGCTACACCTTTAATTTTTATTGTTTCATCATCAGTTTTTTCTAAAAAAGGGAGGACTATATCAGTGCCTGGATCATCCATTTTTTTATAAATGGTCTCTTGTGTCTCTTTTGGAATAACAGATATATTTTCACCAGCTTCTAGCATTTCTGAAAGGGACTCACTAATAAAGATATCTTTGTAAGTTTTCATTTCAATAATACTAGAAGCTTGTCCTTTTACGATTGCTACTCGTGAAGTTAGAGGACTTCTAATAAATCGGAAAAAGTTATCAAAATAAGGATACAAATTATTTTTTGCAATATTTTCCCCTAAAAGCATCACTAGTAATTTGTTGGCAGAAAAACTACCAGGAATTTGGTAATCAATATTGTTTCGTACATCTCTTACAGAAGCACCTTGATCATTAATAATATAATTAGTGGCTTCGGTTTGGTCACCCTTTGAAATATTTGTTCTTACGCTTGCAGTTGCCTTAATACTGTCGTTAGTAAGTTGGTCAAATGCAATACTTAGTACAAGTGCAGAGTCTTTCAAGGAGTGCTGATCCCAACAACCCGTTAAAAAGAAGATTAATAAAAAAGTAATGTAATGATTTTTTTTCATGACACGTTAACTTCCTTACTTTTAAGCTTAAAGAGAAGGGAAATACATAAAATCAACAATGGAATCAAAACGATAAAAATAAAGCTAGAAATAGATAAAATTTTTAATAATATATCTATAAATCCTTTTGAAGTTGGTACGAAATTACCTACTAAAAAGATAAGAAAGCAAATTGTAAGAGTAGAATAGATTCTATTTTTTCTAATTAAATTCGAGATTCCGATATTAGCCAAACTTAAATAAGATACATAGGAAGAGGCAATTATGACAAACCAAACTGAAAGAAATAGTAAATCTAGTCGCTCTAGTTCTTTAAAAAATGTTAAGGTTTTAAATAAATAAATTGTCGGTTCTGGAATTAAACGCATTTCCTTTTTACTAAAGAATATGAAGCATAAAACGACAGTAAATAGATTGATCATTGTAATAAATAATGTAGAAAAAACAGTACTTTTTATTGTTTTCCTATGAGCGCTATTTACAAATGGGTAGAGAACTAAAAGGCCCTCAAAACCATGTAAGAAAACATAAGACTTATAGCTTCCTTTTACTATTTGAGAAAAATTAGCTTGAGTAACCGGGAGTAAAAATTTCCATTCTACTTGTTGAAATGCTTCAACACTAAAAATAAAAATGATTAAAATTGTCCAAAAAGATAACTGGAAAAATCGAGTCGTAGTTCGAATATTTTCTTTCCCTAGATAGATTCCAATTATAAATAAAAGAAGTAAAATACTCCAAGATGGTGAGTTTGGAAAAACCCATTTACTAAATATAAATAGATAAAATTGGTTAATTAAATAAGCTATAAAAATAAAATATAAAATATAACTAATTTTCAATATTCCACCAAGCCATTTTCCAAAAAAATACGAACAAATTTCAAAAATTGTTAAATTCGGAAACCGCTTAAGTAAAAATGAATATAGAAATACAGTACAAATCGAATATAGGCAAGAAAGCAATAAGGAAATCCATCCATCATAAGCACTTTCTCGATATAAATGCATTGGTAACGTTAGAATTGCAACGTTTAATTGGGAGATTACCAAATAAAAAAATAATTGAAAGGATGAAATAGTCTCATTTTGCTTAATTATCATTTTTTCCACCCTTTCGTATCTTTTGATTGAATAGTATCAATAGGCTGTGCGTTTGTCGGTCGAGTTTTCATTTTCCAATTAGGTACCCTTATTAAAGCATCCTTTAAATCTTTTAAACGAATCGGTGCAAGAGGTGAAAAATAGGGAGTGCCAAAGGACTCGAGTTTAATTATATGTATAAAAATAAGAGTTAAACCGAATATAATACCTACAAATCCATAAATTGATGCCAAAATAATCATTGGAAAACTTAATAACCGAAGTGAAAAACTCATTTCATGAACAGGAACAATAAATGACGCAACTGCTGTAATGGCGAGGACGACTATCATTGTATTCGATACTAAATTTGCCTCTACGATAGCTGTTCCAATCACAAGTCCTCCGACAATTCCGATTGTTTGAGCAATTGGACTTGGAAGTCGAATAGATGCTTCTCTTAATAATTCCAATATTAATTGCATAATGATGGCTTCGACAAACGGAGAAAATGGTACAAATTCGATACTGTTTTGAATAGTAGTAACTAATTCATATGGGAGAATTTCATAGCTAAATGAAACAATAGATATGTATACTGCAGGTAAAGTTATACATAGAAAAAAACTAAATAGCCTAATAATCCTTAAAAAAGTCCCTATTAAAACTCTTCCATTATAGTCATCAGGAGTTTGGAAAAAAGTAAAAAAAGAAGCTGGCATAATTGAAACCGTTGGACTTCCTTCAACTATTACGCAAATTTTCCCGTCAAATAAATTAGAAATAACTCGGTCAGGACGCTCCGTTTCTAGAATTTGTGGAAATGGTGAAAGTGAACTATCCTCAATAAATTCTTCTAACTTACCAGTTGTTAAGTTATTTTCAAGTTGAATCAAGTTAATACGGAATTTAACAATTTCTAGAATATCTTTATTTACGATATTATCTAAATATAAAATTCCAACATTTGTACTAGGACTACCAATTGGTAAAACTTCTATTTTAAAATCTGAGCTTCTAATTCTACTTCTTAGAAAATTTATATTTTTGTTAAGGCTCTCAACAAAACCGTCATGAGAACCTGAAACAACTTTTTCATTTGTAGGCTCACTTGTCGATCTTACTTCGAATAAAACAGTATCTATGATAAAAGCTTCATTTGAACTATCCACTAACAATACTGTATTTCCATTCGTAAGAGCCTCTTGTATTTCGTTCAAACAATTAGTTGTCGAAATAGTTGAAACAGGTAGATCGGTCATGATATTGCCTTGCTTAATATTTAAAAGTACTTTAATAATTTTTTCGTTAATAATATCTTTGTTCGAGATTGTATCAATAAAAGCAATACATAGTGGTTTATTATTGAATGTGATTTTTCTAGTTTTGAAATCAAAAACATTTGAAAACTCATCTTTTAATTTTTCTAAATTACTAGTAATGTCCTTAGAAATTGTAATTGTTGGTTGGGTTTTCAATAATATTCCACCTCCTGTTGGATATTATTTGTAAAATTGATAAACATATTCACTGATCAATTTATGTAACTATGAACAATTAATAAATGAACGATAATAACAAAAAGAAAACCATGAACAACAGTTCATGGTTTTTCCGACTATTAGTTTACACCTACAGAAGTATATGCATCCATAACCGCTTGGGTTTCTGCTGAAGGCAAGCCATTTTTATCTGGATATAAGTCGCGAGCAGACTGAATTGCAGCTTCTCTCATTTCTTTAAATCCAGAAGAAGGAGTTAGGTAAAGAGTTATTGCACGGTAGTAAATTTTTTCTGCTTTCGTTCTACCCATCCCTTTAATTGTAATACCATTATTTGTGCCACCTTGAGTTAATAAGTAAGCTGCTTTATTATTGATACCACTGTTTATGTGTACTCCTCCATTATCCTCAGTACCTAAATAGCGATCCTGGTATGTATCAGGATAGTGACCTGAAGCCATATATCTTGTAGCTTTTGAAGCTGGATCGCTCATTGAACGAAGCCCACCGTCACCAGGAATGTTCGGTGTTGTGATATCTTCTCCAAGTTCCCATTCAGTAACTCCTGTAGTATACATTTGAGCAAAGTTACCCATGACATCTGCTAGGGATTCATTAATAGCTCCAGATTCGTTCTTATAAATTAAGTCGGCTGAGTGTTCAATTACGCCGTGAGTCATTTCATGGCCAGCTACATCTAAACCACCAGCCAGTGAACTAAATTTTATACCATCTCCATCACCATATACCATTTGTCTCCCATTCCATGCAGCGTTATTCCATTTTACTCCAACATGGACTGTGTTAATTAATGTCATTCCGTTATTATCTAAACTATTACGTTTATGAATATATTGATAGTATTTGTTCACTTTATCTGAATTGTATACAGCAGATACTGCAGCAGGATTAGTGAATGTATTAGTTGGACTATTCGTCGATATTTCATAACCTGTAAATCCAAAAATGCCACCAAGTTGGAAAACGACTTCATCCATACGACGAGCGTCGAAAGTAGTAATTGGTACAATTTTAGAATTGTAAACTGAAGCACCATATAAATAGCTTGTACCGGTTGAAGGATCTTTAACGGCAGTAAAAGATTGCATGTTTCCATGTAGGTCTAACCCTCTGCCAGTTACTGGAGTAAGAGTTGTTGCATCAATTTCATCTAGTGCATCGTACTGATCAATTACTTCTCCACTAATCGCATCTATAAAGTAGTGGAAGTAACCTGGTGCAGGTACTGAAGTAGATGCTTTTACTAAATAAGTTAAATAATATTTCCCTTTATAAGGGTAAATCATTAATTGAGAGTCAATTCCATCATAATTTTTAACTTCACCAATTTGTGATTGAATGTCTTCTTTAGCGGTTGAAATTGCATCCTCTTCAGAAATAGATGCCTCAGTAGGAATAAGAGTTCGAGATAGATTCTGAGTTACTTTACCGATCGAGGCGTACACATTATTATCTGCATCTAAAGCAACTGTTTGACCAGAACCATAAATTGGAATTCCTTTGTATTGCTCGACCGTACGTACATGATAAGTGCCAGTTGAAGGATCAGTTTGTTCACTTACAATTTTAAATTGCTCTCCAATATTAGCTAACTTTGTGAGCTGATTTTCTACTTTTGAATTAAGGTAGTTTTTTACAATTTCATCCTTATTCACTACTTCAGAAACAGTTGCTGCGCTAGCGGCGCTACCCCCAAATGTTGTTACAGTTGGTAATACTCCTCCTAACACAACTGACAATGATAACACCGCAGGAATAGCAATCTTTTTATTCCTAAACTTCAAATCTTTCTTTTTCAATTAACCCACCTCTTTGATAGAATTTTGTAACAATTACAATTATTGTGAAAAAACGAGGCGAAATCAATGCATTTTTCACAATTTCATTTCTGGATAATTTTTATGTGGTTTATTAATGTTTCTTCCGAAATCGACAAATTCTAACAAAATTCTTGGTGGTTTTTCGTCGAAATTATCCTAATTTTAATTTTCTGATAATTATGTATAATGAAAATCAATTACTGAAATTAACAAAGGGGAAAGTGCATGAGGAGTACAAGTCAAAAAAGCATTTTATTTTCGAGTCTAATTTGTATTTCTTTTTATACGGGAATTCAATTTGTAGGTGAAACTGATGCATCATTTTCTAGCCAAGCTTCATCAGCTCCAGTCAATCTATCAACAGCAATTGTTTTTCCCTCAAATGTAAAGAAATTAGAAGATGAGGCACAGAATATTGCAGATACGATAAATAAAGAATATAAAACAATTTTCCTTTCGCCTTCAAATGTTACATTACTGGAGTTACGTGAAAGACTTGGCAAAATTAATGAAATTGAACGGGAGATAAATGTTCAATTAGGTGATTTAGAAAGTATAAAAAAGGAACTATCTACTACTAAATTAAAAATAAAAAATCAAAAAGGAGTAGACAAACAGACTTTTGCTTTTGTGGGGGAAGGGGATCAAAAGGTATCTAGTATTCTGAAAGAAGTGCATTCTATGATTGATTTTCAACAAATTGAAGCTGTTCGATCTTCAATTTCTAATCAGATAAACAACATAGAAGAAAAAGCTAAGCTAAATTATGTAGAAAATCATTCTAAGACAAACTCTGATGATAATAATGACTAGATATTTAGCATCTATGAATAATGAAATTTTAGTGAAGGGGAAAAAAATATGAAAAAATTAGTAATTATTTCGATTAATTTAATTAAACTAATTGGTTTAGTTATTTTATGTATTATGGCGTTTATCGTTCTTTCATCTAAAATAACCGGACAAGAGCCTACAATTAAGGGATATCAATTAAAAACAGTATTATCGGGTTCAATGGAACCTATTTTTCAAACAGGTTCGATCATACAAATAAAACTAGAGCCTAACAATTATGCCTATCAAAAGGGTGATATTATTACGTTTCATACAAAAGATAGATTAGTAACCCATAGAATTCTTGAAGTTAAAAACAAGAATGGGGAAATTACATATAAAACGAAGGGTGATAATAATAACGGCCCGGATTTATGGATAATTTCACAACGAGATGTCATTGGAAAATACACTGGTATTACGATTCCATACTTAGGCTATGTTATGAACTATGCCAATTCAAAAATCGGATCAGCGCTGTTATTAATAATTCCAGGTATATTACTTATTATTTCAGCTTTATACTCCATTATTGGTGCAAAAAAAGAGTTAGAAATTTTACAAGGTTAATCGTATTGGTTAGATCTCCTATGTATTAAATAGGACATACATAGGAGTTTAATATATTTTATTTTTATCCAAGGGGGAATTAAGAATGAGTTTTACGAAGAAGGTAAGTCAAGGAGTAATGAGTGCTGCGTTAGGTTTATCATTAGTTGGAGGAGGAACATTTGCTTATTTTAGTGATTCGGTAGAAACACAGAATACATTTGCTGCAGGTACATTAGATTTAGGGATGAATCCTAGTACGGTTGTTAATATTAGTAACATTAAACCAGGTGATGAGGTTTATCGCGAATTTACACTCGAGAACAATGGTACATTAGACATTAGTAAGGTACTACTAGAAACAAAATATACAGTGGAAGATGTTAATTCAAATAATCATGGTGATGATCTAGCAAAACACATTAAAGTCACAATAATGTACAATACAAGTAGTGCAACTAATCCAATTGTTGAAACAACCTTATATGATTTACAAACTCAACAACCCGATGTTACTCAAATTGATACACTATCAGGTCCTAAACCAGATGGTATTATTGCGGGGGACAAAGAAAAAATCTTTGTATTATTTGAATTTGTAGATAATGGACAAGACCAAAATCATTTTCAAGGGGATAGCCTAAAAGTAAATTGGACTTTTAATGCACAACAAGGTAATTCAACGTATTATGATGATACAGATGAAAATAATAATTAATCTATATCTGATTATAAGTGACAATTAAATAGATATTAAAACACCTCTAAATAATTGCTGAAAAAGTGTAGTGAATTATTAGATGTGTTTTTTTATTTTATCTGAAAAAGCCTAATAGATTAGTTAAATATTTTCTTTTGATATCCAATTTTTCTATTTGCAAATTAAAAAAGTTAATTTAAAATAATTGTTATTAATTATTGAAAATTCAATTAAATTAAAAAATGAATAGGAAAATTAAAGGGAGAAATAAAATGATAGAGGGTCAAATCATAAGATATTATCGACAAAAACTTGGGTTAACACTTGAACAACTAGGCAAGGGAATATGTACTCTCGCATATCTCAGTAAAATTGAACTCGGTCAAACAATCTATTCCTCGGAAATCGTTGAATTACTGTCAAATCGTTTAAATATTGATATTAATAATGAAGTGAATCTCTTTAAGAATACAAAAGATTCACTAAATCGATGGCAAAAGGCCATTTTTATGCAAAATATGAAAGAGGTTGAAGAGTTAAAAGAGGAATTGGAAAAAAAACCGTATTTACACTCCACTGAGTTTGCACCATTTTATCAGTTATTAAGGGCAAAGTATTACATTTTAAAGAAAGAATATGAAAAGTCTTATACAATTTTGAGAAGTGTTGAAAAGGAATTTCCAGTTCTTCCTCAATATGAAAAGAATTTACAATTGCACGTATGGGGGATATACTATACCTCGATTTATGATACGTCAAATTCAAATAATAAAAATTTAGCTTTAAATATTTTGAAGAAAATTAATATGGATGAGTATAAAACTCCAGAATATTATTATAATTTGGCTGAAGCATATCATTTAGTTCAAAATAAAATGATGGCATATGTATATGCTGAAAAAGCTTTAGTACATTTCAAAGAAATGAATAATCTTGTCATGATGCTTGAAGCAGAGGCTCTAATGCTTGCACAAATTCAGAATGATCAACATGCCGATTTTGAAAAGATTGTAGAATCTTATAAAAGTCTGATTCACTTATGCGATTTACTACATGAACCTGATAAAAAGGTTAGTCTTCTAGGCAACTTATCAAATTTGTTCTATAGTAGAAAAGATTATATTCGCGCTCAGGAAATAGTACAAGATGCATTGGAAATCGTTGATAAGAAGTCTATACGATACGTTAGGCAACTTCGTAATTATTTAGTAATCTGTTTGGAAGGTAATCTAATGAAGAAAACAGAAATGTTAAAAATAGCCCAACATGGGTTATTAACAGCAAAAAAGTTGGACAATCTTCTACTTCAAAAAGCATTTAAAATGCTTATCTATCGAATTGAAGAAAATATTGAACAATACTACAAATACATAGAACTGGATGCTCTACCATACTTTCAGTCGATGAAGTATTCAATGTGGATTAACAAGTATGCTAAAGAATTATATAGTCATTACATAGATACTGAACAATATGAGAAAGTGGCTAAAATGTCAAATATTTTAGTAGAAGTTAATTAGATAGATCGTTGTAGTTAATTTAAATACTGAGTAATATTGATTAATATGTCATAAATAAGGAATAGCATAAATTTCGTAAAATTACGGGTTTATGCTTTTTGTTAATCAATGATTAAAATTTTCCAGATTGATAAAATGATATTTATGACTCAATATCAACAGGGGAATTAATCTGATCCTTATACAAATCAAAATACAGTTGACCATTTGTTCCACGAACACAATATGAAACATCAGATAAATTCAAACCTCGCTGATCAATTTCAGTAATGATCCATTCTTTTGTTAGGTGATTTTGAGTGATGTTTTTATTAATAAATTGACCATCCATAATGATTTCAATAGGGAAGTCTGATTGGGACGGATTAGAAATTCCCATATCTTTTCTAGTTACAAAACGATGTATGGGCTTCTTTAATATAGATAAATGCCCGTCAGGTTCAAAAACAGCGAATTCCACCTCATCTATATCAAATATATCTCTCCTTCTTAGTGCTTGATTGAATGAATCCATTGTAACTTTTAATTTTTCGATGTTTTTTTCCAGTATTTTTCCATCTTGTATGACAACAGTAGGTTCTCCGTTAAATATTGCTCTAGCTTTTTTATTTTTTAATGAAACTAAAGTAGCAAGGAATAAAAATGTACTGAAGATTATCAGGGCAGTAATATAGTTTCTGAAGTTTATAGCAGTATTAAACGTCAAGTTGCCTGCAATAGAACCTAATGTAATTGAAGTAATATAATCATGATATGTCATTTTTGATATAGTTTGTTTTCCAAGTAAATGGGTAATACAAATAAGTAAAACAAATGCTGTAAGAGTTCGAATTATGACTTCAACGGTTCCAATCATTACTTTCACCTTTAAGTTTTTAACTATATTTTTACATAAAAGCTATAGATAATACGTAAAAGATTTTTCAATAAAATATTAAACAAGTTTTATTAATGATTTTGTAGGTCCTGAATTCATGAGATTTTGAGCTTTTTAATTAAATAGATATTCTATTTCTTCAACATAATCAACATAATCTATATAATGCCCAACTGGGGGTTTTTCAACATCTCCTTTAAGGGGTGCAGTCTAGTTAGTCTGATTTTTGTTTAGTTCTCCGTATTAGCAGTTAAATTGAAGAAGGTATTTTTTTACTTTTAACGAACTCCCAATTATAAACAGTATAAAGATTGGGTGATATATATATTAAAGCAAAATGATACTTATTGTAGTGATCAAATTAAGAATAGTATAATCAAGCAACTCCGGAAAGCTGGTTGCGTTTTTGCTGAAGAAGAGGCTCAGCTTCTCATTTCTGGAGCTGGTACTTTGGAAGAGCTTTTAACAATGGTAAATCATCGAGTAACTGGCTCACCGTTAGAATACATCCTTGGATGGGCGGAGTTTTATGGCAATAGGATTGCAGTAGTCCCAGGTGTGTTCGTTCCTCGCCGTCGGACAGAATTTCTTGCTCAAAAGGCGATTGACTTATCTGTGCCCGGTATCAAAGTGGTTGATCTTTGTTGTGGTTCTGGTGCAGTAAGTGTAGCGATTTCCAAGGCAGTGGATTTGATTTCGTTATATGCGGTCGATATTGATCCTATTGCAGTCCAGTGTGCCAAATGCAATGTTTCTAAACTTGGTGGTCTTGTATATGAAGGCGATCTTTATAATCCATTGCCACCTCAATTAATCGGCAATGTTGATATTATTGTGGCGAATGCACCATATGTTCCAACTGAGGCAATAAAGTCTCTCCCTCAGGAGGCACGGCTTTATGAGCCAAAAGTGGCACTTGATGGTGGTAAGGATGGAAATGATATTCATCGAAAAGTGGCAGAAAATGCGTCTTTCTGGTTAGCTTCAGGCGGGCATTTATTAATAGAGACGAGTAAAATTCAGGCTCCTAAAACAGTTGAAATTTTTAATCAATATGGATTAATAGCCAGGTTAATCTACAATAATGAATTGGACGCCACAGTCGTAATTGGTACAAAACCGCTATGATAGAATTAATAAAAAAACAACCAGTGTAGTCCTTTATGGGTTACTCTGGTTGTTTTTAGTAGCAAAACTTATTTTTTATTAGACTTTTTTGCTAAATTCTGTAGTTCACTTTGAGGCTCAGTTGAAAATTCAACGTCTTTTCCGTATCCTTGTGGATTAACACTTGGAGCTTTTTGTCCTCTTCCAGATGATTTTTTACTCATGTGCTTCACCTCCAAGGATAGTGTATCCGAAGAAAGTAGATTTATGAGTAAAAGTAATCAGTACATTTTATATAGAAAGATTTTTCTCTTTTTCAAAGCTGGAAGATGTACTAGAGTCAGATAAGACGTGGTTTAAAAATTTTTCTGTAATTGGCATAAAATAATTAAGTATTAACCCACCAAAACAAACAGTTAGTATTGTTCCAATGCCGATTGGTCCATTTGAAATTAATGCTGCTATTAAGAAAATAAGATAAATGACTGTTTTCGAAAAAAAGATATTTGTTCTAGTTAATTCCTGTAGGATTAATGTTAATCGATCCACTGGAATTGGTGCAAAGTTTGTGTGTAAATAGGTTGCTGTTCCGAGTCCTGAAATAACTAATCCGAGACTATAACAAGCTATTTTACTGTACCAAAATTCAGGTGTTATGAAATTGTGTAATAAAAAAAGCCACAGATCAATACCAATACCAGTTATAAAGGCAGTTACTAATCCTAAAAATTCTGGTCTTTGTCTTTTTAATAAAGAATTTAAACATAGTAATAATAAAGCAATGATTATTTCCCAACTTCCGACAGTTAGTCCCATATTTTGGGATAACCCCACTAGAAGCGCATCAAAAGGTGAAGTTCCAAGGTTAGATTGTATATTGATTGATATTCCCAAGGTTAATATTAAAATTCCTAATACGTAAAAGACATATTTCCCTTTAATTAATCGCTTTATCATTTAGTTATTTCTTTTAGCATTAGTATATGAGGGATACCGTCTTCTATAAAGACTTCAGAGGAAGTTCGATAACCAAGTTTTTTGTAAAAACCTTCTGCATGTGTTTGGCCATGTAATTTTACTTGCGAAGCCCCTTGTTCTTCCGCAATTTCTTCTAAAGCTTTAATTATGTTTTTGCCAAGTCCATATTTTCGGAAAGACTCCAGGATACAGATTCTTTCTAATTTCCCTACTCCATCAACAAACCTAATTCTTCCTGTCCCGACTGGTTGTTCGTTGTAATGAACTAATATGTGTTGGCAATCTCCATTTATTTTGTCGTATTGGTCAAATTCATCTTCTAGAGGTACACCTTGTTCCTTCACAAATATATCTTTCCTAATTGCAAATGCTACTTTTAGCTCTTCTTCATTCTTTATTTTTTTTGTATTCATCCTGTTTATCAGTCCCCTTTATTTAATTTTTTGTTTTATTGCAAATGCAACAAAAATAAGTTAAATTCAATATATATCATTTTTATTGCATTTACAACAAAATTAATACTAAGGAGTTAATTATGAAGGAAATTCTTCGTGAAATTGGAATGATCGCAAGGGCTCTAGATTCGATTAGTAATATTGAATTTAAAGAGCATGATCTTACAAAAGGGCAGTATTTATATCTAGTACGAATAGCTGAAAATCCAGGAATCATACAAGAAAAATTGGCAGAGATGATAAAAGTAGATCGAACTACAGCAGCGCGTGCTATAAAAAAACTTGAAATGAATGGATTTATTGAAAAGAAAGAGGATAAAGAGAACAAAAAAATAAAAAAACTTTTTGCAACAAAAAAAGGGGAAAGTGTTTATCCATTTATAAAACGAGAAAACGATTATTCTAATATCGTTGCACTAGAAGGATTGTCTGAAATAGAAGTTGAAACCATTTTTAATCTTCTTCAAAAGGTAAGAAAAAATGTAGAAAAAGACTGGGAATTTGTAAAAAAAGGAAACAAGAGAAATTATTGATTAGATAAGAGGAGAGGCGTATTAATATGACGATCAATATAACAAGGTGTAGTTTAAAGGATTCACATATTCTTCAACAAATCGGTTATGAAACGTTTAATGAGACATTTAAGCATCAAAATACACTAGAAAATATGAATGCTTATTTAGAAAGAGCGTTTAATTTAAATCAAATAGAAGAAGAATTGTTAAATCAGTCTTCGCAATTTTTTTTCATTCATTTTAATCAAACCGTCGCTGGCTATTTAAAGGTCAATATAGAAGATGCCCAATCAGAAGAAATGGGTGATGAATCACTTGAAATCGAGAGGATTTATATTAAGAAGGAATTTCAAAAACACGGACTTGGTAAAATTCTGTTTAAGAAAGCCATAGAAATTGCGGGGGAACTTAATAAAAAGAAAATCTGGCTAGGCGTATGGGAAAGAAACGAAAATGCGATCGCATTTTATAAAAAAATGGGATTTGTTCACAATGGGGCACACTCATTTTATATGGGTGACGAAGAACAAATAGACTTTATCATGACTAAAGCACTTGGGTAATATGTTTATTTGATATTGTCCACATTAAAATAATCTCTCAACTAGATTAATGGTAAAGACAAGAAGGAGATACGGTTATCCAAAAAAGCTTGATTAGTCACCAAGCTTTTTTGGTATTTATTTGGTGTGTTTTATAGGGAGAATGAAAAGAACGGTCAATTTGGATAGTTAATATAAATTTGTAAAGAATAAAATTATCATAATTCAATAATAAAATGGAGTAAGTAAACCACTTGAAAACTTTAATATTTTGTTCAATTATTTTTTTTCCTATTATTATGAATGGATTGGCTAGATTTAATCGAATATTTAGGACTATTTTTAATTTGATCGCAATCATTTCTTATGTAGTTTTTGGAGGAATATCAGCAATAGCAATTTATGAGATTATAAAACATGATGTTGTTTTTATGACCAATATTCATGCTGTATTTCTTAATATTTATTTTTTAATTTCTGGCGCTTACTTAGGAATATACGGCCTATATCAATTGATTAATCTGATGATGAAACAGCTTAATCAAGCTACTAAGTAATGTACAAAGATTGTTCTAATAAAAAACATCACAACGCATCATTTCATGCATTGTGATGTTTTTTATCGTTATTTTTCTATTTGCATTTCTAGTTTTGAATCATAATCTTTTTTCGAAAGTTCACCTGGCCAATATGCAAATCTACCTAATACCGTAGTTATTGCTGGAACTAAAAGTGGTCGAACGATGAATGTATCAATTAATACTCCAACACAAGTAACAATACCAAATTGAACTAATACTTGAATAGGTAGTGTCGCTAACACTAGGAATGTACCTGCCAAGATTAATCCAGCAGATGAAATAACAGCCCCGGTTTTTGCGACTCCATTTGAAACTGCTTCTCGATGAGTTTGTTTCTTTTTATTTTTCCAAATTTCGGAAACCATGAATATATTGTAATCTTCACCTAATGCTACTAAAAATACAAAGGAATATAAAGGAATCGAACCTTGTATCGCGCTAGCCCCAAATCCGTAGTGAAGAATAAGCCAACCAGCACCTAATGCTGAAAGATAAGATAATATAACGGTTAGAATTAAGTAAATCATCGCTGTAAAAGAACGTAAGTATGCTAACAGTAATAGTGCAATTAATCCAATCATTACCGGAATAATCACGGATTCATCACGCTCAGTTATATTTTTTGTATCTAAATTTGTTACTGTTTCTCCACCGATCCAGTAATGCTGATCTACTTTTTGTATATCATATTCGTTCAATAGTTTCTTAATTTTCTTTTCTAGTTGAGGTATTCGCTCTAATCCTTTAATAGAATATGGATTATCGACTAAAGAAATTTCATATAATTGTAGTTTTTTATTATCTTTACCTGTAATAGGATCAGACACATCTTTTACGAATGAAAGTGATTCTAATTCTTTTTTCACAGGGAGATTTTTATTTTCTGTATCGATGATCACTTTGACGGGTGCTAATAAACCTGATGAATAATGGTCAGATATTAAATTAAACCCTTCTCTTGAAGGCATATCTTTAGGAAATGATTGAAGTAAATCGTAAGTGTATTGTACTCTGGGTACAAATAGAGCTAGCCCTCCTAAAAGAATGGTAGAGACTAGAATAATTGTCCAAGGTTTATGAGTAACTAATTTTCCTATTTTTTGATTAAATGTTACTTTGATTTTTGATTTTTTAATTGATTTTCCTTTTTTCTCAGCTCTTAATGCTTCCATTTCCTCTGTTCTTGGGATGAAAGGAAAAAATGAAACTCTACCAAAAATAGAAAGTAGGGCAGGTAGGATTGTAATTGCAGCAATACCCATTATTAGGACTGCCAAACTAAATGGCACCGCAAATCGATGGAAAGCACCATATTGAGCTAATAAGAGTGTACCTAATCCAATAACGACCGTTAAAGCACTCATCGAGATGGCTCCACTAGATTCTCTGATTGCGAGCAGAAGTGCTTTATATTTGTTTTCTTCCAAAAGTAAATATTCACGATATCTAGAGATTAAAAATAAACAATAATCAGTACCTGCACCAAATAATAAAACTGTCATAATTGAAACGGCTTGAGAATCCACCGTTATAATGCCTTTATCACCTAAAACACCTAATAATGGATTTACGATTCCATATGCGAACCCAACGACTATTAACGGGACAATTGCCATAATTGGTGAACGATATAGAAGGATTAAGAAAACTAATACAAGTGATACAGTTGATAATAAAAGTTTAACATCGGCTTGTGAAAATAAACTGACAGCGTCTGTTTGTATACCTACTGGGCCAGAAAAACGGACTTTTAGACCAGTTTCTGTTAATTTTCGTTTGACTGGGTCATCACCAGTATTATTTTTAATTTGTTTTTCTAATAAGTTGATATTTTTTTGTAATACTTTATCATCTGCTTTTTTGTCAAATAGAACAGCAGTAATGATTGTTGAACCATCTTCTGAAGAACTTCGTTTAATCGCCTGGATCGGCATTAAATCATATGACGGCGATGTTAATTGATTTTTTAATGGATTATTTCGAAGTTCTTTATAAACAGTTTGAATAACTTTGTAATCGTCCTCATTTAGTCCGTCTTTACGGTTCCAAACGATTAATAAAGGATTTCCAGAATCAGTTGGAAATTCTTTTTTTATTAGCTGATCTGCTTTTTGTGACATTGATTGCTTAGGTAAATTATCTGCTGTATTGTTTTCTACTTCGTTTACAGATGGAAAAGTAAATGATAATACAACCGTTAATAAAACCCACACCAACAATGTTATCCATCTTGTACGTTTACTACTTACAAAGTTGACCCAAGAATGAAAGGGGTGCTGTTTCATATGGAATTCACCTCACGTAAATTTATTAACTTAATTATATATACTAGTCAGTTAATTATTCAAGAACTTTTATTATGCTATAATGAAGGGTAATTAAAAGGTTAGGAGAGAAGCAAATTGGAACAAATTAAACGGCCTCTTGGAAGACCACCGCAGGATTCGAAAAAAAAGCCTACAAAAACAACAATCATTGAAAATGCAATCCAATTGTTCCTTCAAAACGGATATCAATTAGTTTCAATGGATGACGTAGCTAAGAAGTGTGGTGTGACCAAAGCAACGGTTTATTATTATTATCCAACAAAAGCAGATCTCTTTACGGATGCAATGGTTCAAATGATGCTTCGAATAAGTGATCGAATTGCTGAGATTTTATCTACAGATAAATCGTTAAAAGAAAATCTCAACGTTATGGTTAAAGTCCATTTAAGAGCAACTTTTGAAATTGATTTAAAAGCTTTTACGAAAGAAGCGAAAGTCTCCTTATCAGATGAGCAATTACAACAGATGAATAGCGCAGAAGAAATGATGTATAATGTGATCGAAAAAGCTATGACAACGGCAATAGAGAATGGAGAAATACCTAACAGGAATCCAAAATTCTATACCCAATTGTTCTTAGCAATTTTATCGGTTGGAAATTATAGGGATACAGATCAAAATTCAATTTTCTCTACAATAGATGAAATGGCTGAACATATTATAGACTTCTTTTGGAATGGAATAATGGGCAATAAATAAAAGAAGATTTACTTTTTGAGTAGATCTTCTTTTTTGCGTTAAAACATAATCAAAATTGAGATTTTAGATAGTAGGTTCGGTTTATTTTTACAGTAATCTTTTAATGTCCTCAAAGAGAAGCAGGAATTTAACTGAACAAGTTGAATTAAGTACTACAACTGGTAAATAATACAAAAAAAAGTCACATTATTTATGCATTCAGCTTTATTATTAAAAATAATTTTCTACTAGGCTTTCACTTTGATTCCTCAAAAAAAGTTTAAAAGCAAGGCTTAGGATGAAACAATTTAAATACCTAAATCTGCTGTCCAAAAATTTAAACCGTGAGGTGTCTACATTGAAAGATATTTTACTTATTTTATTATTGCAATTGATTTATGTACCTGTTTTAACATTGAGAACTATTTTCCTAGTAAAAGGGTTGAGTGTATCTGCTGCGCTTTTTGGATTTTTGGAAGCAATTATTTATGTATTTGGATTGTCGCTTGTTTTTTCTGGAGACCAAAGTACATTATCAATGATTGTTTATGCAGTCGGCTTTGGAATTGGCATTCTAATTGGAAGTTATGTAGAAAATCGCTTAGCAATCGGATATACGACTTTAGTAGTTAATTTAACGAATAAAAATAAATTGCTAATTAACCGACTTCGTGAGGAAGGATTCGGAGTGACAGTGTTCCAAGGAGAGGGAAGGGACAGCGAGCGTTATCATTTGGATATATTGACAAAACGTAATAGAGAACCTGAACTTATGGATCTTATAGAGCATTATGAACCAAGTGCCTTTATTATCTCATATGAAGCGAGAAGGTTTAAGGGTGGATTTTTACTAAATTCAATGAAGAAAGCAAAACATAAAAAATCGAATATATTATAGACCCTTATATAGTAAATAAAAAATCAGAGAAACTGAAATAAAGTTTCTCTGATTTTTTATTAATTTAACTTTACCTTCTTTGGCATTGACCTAACTCCAAACACATTAAAAAGTTTCGAGTTATAGACTAAAAAATGTTACGAAAGATAAGAGTATTGATGTAATGACGATTGCAATAAGCGGACGAATGGATTTAGTACGTAATTCTTTTAAGTTAATATTTAATCCTAAGCCAGTCATAGACATTGTTAAAATAAATGATGTAAAAACAGAAACGTCTGACATCGTTTTATTTGATACCGGAATTTTTTGATCAAGGATGTAGCTACCAACAAAACTCATAATAACAAAGCCAATTAAGAACCATGGGAACTCCAGTTTTGCTTCTCCGTTTAATTTTCCTTTACGTTTCATCCAAAATAAAAAGATAAAACAAACGGGAATCAATAGAAATACACGGGCAAGTTTGGCTAACAATGCGTGAGCAAGTGCATCCTGACCTGCAGGTGCAGCTGCTAAAGCTACATGTGCAATCTCATGAAGGCTTATTCCCACCCATGCTCCATATTCAGTTGGGCTGATTGGTAATAAAGGATAGATTAAAGTATAAATGATGGAGAATATTGTGCCAACTAGTGCGATGATCCCAACAGCCATAGCTGTGTCATCATCTTTTGCTTTAATAATAGGTGATATGGCTGCAATTGCAGCAGCACCACAAATGCCAGTGCCGATACTTAATAATAGAGACAGATTAAGATCTGCTTTAAGCCATTTTGCAATAACCATAAGAACGGCTATCGAAAATATGATAGTTCCCATACCTCTCAGTAATAAAGGCAAACCATCGCTAAAAATGACAACAATGTTTAGTTTTAATCCGTACAGTATGATGGCAAACCTTAAAAGTCTTTTTGAAGAAAATTGAATTCCTGCGCGGAATTTTTCGGGATAACCCAAAAATTGTCTATACACTAAAGCAAGTAAAATGGCACATGCAAGTGGTCCGACATGACCGAACCATGGTAACTTTGCCATCAAAAAACCTAAAACAGCTATGATGAATGTAAAAGCCATTCCATAGATTATTGAAACTTTAAACAGTTTAGTAGGCTTTTTTTGTTGCTCTGGTTTTATATTAACTATTGCCTTTTGTTCCATCGTGTTCATCTCCTCGGGGCGTACTATATTATTTATCGTATCGAATTCTTTTCTATAAGGAAAATAAATTATTATTATAGTTATGATAAGTAAATACGATGGTTAGAAGAAAAGGATATAAGTTGAACAGAGCTTTATTAGTCAGGACTTTGTTGTTAAGTAGCGAACAGAGATTTTTAGTACGTAGAAGCTGTTTAATAAAGTTTAAAATAAAAATGGTAAGCAAATTCAACGAAGAATTGCTTACCATTTTAGTTTATAAGTTAGATACGTTTTTGATTAGCTTAATGAAGATAATCAAAAGTATTTTTTGCTAACAAGATAAAGGTTACTGTAATAAAAAGGATTCGAACGTAGCCACTTCCTTTTTTAATAGCAAATTTTGAACCACAAATTGCTCCTGCTATTTGTGCAATTCCCATAGCTAGCCCATAGGCATAATGAATTTGTCCTAAATACATAAACATTAATAATGCAGCTATATTACTACCAAAATTTAAAAACTTTGCATTGCCCGCAGCTTTTAAGAAATCAAACCCAATCATTAAAAAAGCAAATATTAGGAATGAACCAGTTCCAGGTCCAATGAATCCATCATAGAAACCAATACCAAAAATTAAAAGCATAAACAGAATAATACGAGTAACTGACAGCTTTTTATTAGTAGTCGTATCTCCCCAATCTTTTTTAAAAATAGTATATATTGCAACTGCTCCAAGCATAACGAGCATAAGCGGTTTAAGGACTGTAGGGTCAATTAAATGAACTGTCCAAGCTCCCAAAATGGAACCAATAAATGTGAGTGGGAATAACTTATAGACAGATTTTAAATCAAGCTTTCCAGAACGATAGAACATGATTGTGCTCGTTAAAGAGCCAATTGACCCAGCTAATTTGTTCGTTGCGACGGCAGCAGCTGGAGATAGACCAGTAAATAATAATACTGGCAAAGTAATTAGCCCACCGCCTCCAACTACAGAATCAATAAATGCAGCTAAAAATCCAAATACAATTAAAGTTAATAATAACGATGGATCAATATGGAATATCATCAAATCTACCTTTCTTTTATTTACTAATTTGATAGTAGTTAAAATAGGAAACAAAGTAAATCATTAATTTAGTAATATAAGAATTATTTTTATTTTTACATAATAAAAAGCAATAACATTGTTTCCGTATAAATTAACTAAAGTAATTATTGAAATTAATTTCAACAAGTACCACATTCTAAAATTTCGCATATATTGATATGTGATAATTTAATGAAGAGGTGTGTACGTATTGAATTTCAAACAATCAAATTCTATTACAGAAATAGGACAAGCTAAAGTAAAATACTTTGAAAAAAACATCAGTGGTTTGATAAAAGAGGTCGTGACAAAAATTGAAATGAAGATGGCTCTCGAAGAGCTAAAGGTAAACCGTATTGTCCGATTAGGTGGTCTTGAAAATGATGATGTTATTAAACAAGTACAAAATGATTTAACGAAAATATTAGAGGATTCAATAAAAGAAATACAATTAAAAATGAGTGAAATGGAGATTTATCTTAATTCATTAGATGAAATAAAAGGTAATTCAATAAAAAAGGAAAACGATATTAATAAATAAAAATAGAGTGAGAAACACTAGGTTTCTTCACTCTATTTTTTTGCCTTTGTTTGAGTTAGATGCATCTCAAGAAATTGCTTATTTATTGTTAATGTGGGCTAGGTGGACTCGGAGGACTTGGTGGTTTATGTTTATGTTTCATTTAAATATCACCCACTAAAATATATTATTTAGGTCTTCTAACTATCAATATGTTTTATTGTATTTGACTATTTTTAGCTTTTTTATTTAGATGAATATATTACAAGATTTTAGTCCAAAAAATTTAAAATCTAAAATAGAAAAGGTAACTCTCAAATACAAGAGTTACCTTTAAAAAATTATAGTGAATTAACTTCCTCAGTTGAAATTACTTTCTTATTTGATTGTTTTTTATGCAACCATTGATAAATAATTGGTATTACTAAAAAGCTATTTAAAGTAGAGGTGATCATTCCACCTATAACTACAATTCCTAATGTCTGTGAAATGACAGTATCACCTTGATGTGAAAACGCTAGTGGTAATAGTGTTAAAATTGTTGTAGCTGCTGTAATTAAGATTGGTCTAATCCTTGAAAGACTACCAGAAATAACGGCTTCTTCAGTATTCATACCGTTTTTACGATTACGCTCAATCTTATCAACTAGTACAATACCATTTGTTACTACAATTCCAGTTAACATTAAGACCCCGATTAATGCTGCTAAGTTCCACTCTCCACCTACTATTACTAAAGAGATAACAACACCACTTAATGCTAGTGGGATACTTAATAATACTGAAACTGGAGCTCTCCATCCCTTAAATAATGATGAAGTAATGACCATAACTAAAAGAATAGAGAAGGCCACGGCAATTGACATATCAAAAATCATTTCTTTAACTTGTTGAGTAATACCTCCCATTGAGTAACTTACTCCTTTAGGAAGAGCTTGTTTACTAATTACGTCATCAACTTGTTTTGAAACTTTACTAATGTCATTTGAAGTTATTTGACCTGTAACAATTGAGTAAGGCTCTCCATTGCGTTCATTAATCGTTGAAGGAGCATTATCTTTCGTAATAGATGCAATTTGTTCAAGTTTGACGGTTTTATTATTACTTGTTAAGAAAGTTTCATTTTTAAGCGAATTGATCACATCTTCTGGCGATGCATTTAATTGAACTTGAGTATTTCCACTACTAATTTGATCAAGATACATATCAACTGGCAGACTAATATGGTCAACTACAAATGTAGCATCTTTAGATTGTGAAATGTAACGGTTAATTACTTTCGTTATATCTGCTAATTGAATTCCATTTTGTTCAATTGCTTGTTGGTTAAATGTAATTTTATATTTTGGAAGACCAGATGTTAAATCTACTTTTCCATCAACGCTTAGTCCATCAATTTTAACAAGTTTTGATCTCATTTGATCTGCAATCTTGTCTAGAGTAGTTTGATCAGAGCCAGTAAATATGACTTTCAATAAAGAGTCATCACCGGCAATACTTTGACTTGAAACAGTATAAGCTACATTTTTAGATAATTGTGGCAGTTGTTTTCCAAGCTCTTTAATGACTTGGTCTGAGTCTTTTTCGTTCTTTAAAGCAACAGAAATGTTAGCTACGTTAGGTTTTTGTAGGAAACCACCGCCTTGGTCGAATACATCATCACTTTGCGGCGTATTAGTAGATCCAAAATTAGCTATATAAGATTTTATTTTTGGATTATCTTTTAATTGATTTTCTACCTTTTGAACTTCCGAATCTACCTGCATTAATGTACTTCCTTGAGGTAATTCAAGTTTGATTGCCACTTGACCAGTTTTAGCACTTGGTAAAAATGAAACCGGTAAAAACGAACCAAATGCTACTGCGAAAATAAATAGTAAAGCTGAAATGAAAATTGTAAGTTTTTTCTTCTTTAATGATGATAATAAGATCGGCTTCATCATTGGTTCTAGAGAAACAGCTTTTGTTTTCTTTGTATTATTTTTCCAACCCATTAAAGCAAGTGCTGGAATTACAAGAATTGCTACAAAGAACGATATAATTAAAGAGATAACAACAGACCATGCAAATCCGCTATATGAAGCACTAATAGCTCCACCTACAAAGGCAATTGGAATATAAACAGCAATTGTTGTAAGTGTAGACGCTAAAATTGCTGGTGTCATTTCATAAACTGCTGAACTCAATGAATATAGTAATGATTTATCAGGATTTTGTTCTCTTTTACGGTACATATTATCAAGGATAACGATTGAATCGTCAACAATACGACCCATTGCAACAATTAAACCTGAAACGGTTAAAATATTCAGTGTAATACCCATTGATTTTAGGATTGCTGTTGTTGCTAATAAAGAAATTGGTAATGAAATTGCAATAACTAATGTTGATTTTACATTGCGGAAGAAGAAAAATACGCAAATCATTGAGAAAAGACATCCAAGTAAACCTTCACGAATTAAACCGTTTAATGAATCATTTAATTCTTTTTCACGATCTAATTGAGGTGTTAATTTAACAGAGCCGTCTTTTACTTGTTGTAAGCTTTGAATTCTTTCCTTCACATTTTTTGCTACGTCAGTAATGTTTGCACTTTGAGTTTTAATAACATTTAATTGAACACTTGTTTTTCCATCTGTTCTTGCAATCGTTTTTACATCATTTAGGGCGTGAGTAACAGTTGCAAATGCTGAAAGTGGAATTTGATCACCATCTGAATTTTTGATTTTTACATCATTTAATTGTTTCTCATTTAAATTCCATCCATCAAATTTAACTGGAATAGACAATTGATTTTGTAAGATCGTTCCTTCGGGTAAAGATGGAACTGATACAGCTAATGCTTTATTTAAGTCATCTAAAGTAAGTTTATTTTTTGCTAGGTCCTTCGTTCTAACGGTTAGTACGTATCCGTCTTTTGCACCACCAAATACTGATACATCGGATACACCTGGAACTGTTTTAAGGTGTTGAACAATATCCATTTGTGTTAATGATTTTAACGTATTATCATCTAATTTATCACTAGTCAAACTGTAAGTTAGGATTGGGAATGAACTAGTTGTAAGTCTAGTAACTAGAGGTTTAGATGTAATTGTCGGAGGGATGTCCGCATTTTCTAAAGCTTTATTTACATCAATTTCGGCTTGTTTCATATCTGTATTCATTGGAAAATACAGACTCATAAAAACTCCACCATCATAAGAGCTAGTTTCAATATCTTGTAATCCTTCTGTTGTTCTTACAGCACTTTCAAGATTATTGGTAATATTTTGTTTTACTTGATCAGCCTGGTACATTGGTAGACGCATGCTTACAGTAAGAGTTGAATTGTTTATACCTGGTAAGTAATCGCGTTGCATTTGGTAAGCTGAAATAGCACCCCAGGTTACGATCATAACGACGCAAACAATCATTAAAATGGCTCTTTGCATGGTCCCTTCTATAAATTTTTTCATCTTATACCTCCTAAGATTTTTATTTAAAATTGAAAATTATTTCATATATCAACTCCATGTCATTGTAAAATCCCTAACTGAAACTTTAATGAATAATCAATTAAAATTAGATTAAAATGCTAAAAATACGAATCAAAAGATCTATAATGGCATGTATAAAAGGAACTTCTAAGACTAGAATCAGTCTTAAAAATAGAATAGATTTTTCGAAACACTAAAACTATTAATAGAAATAGGTGAATTAAATGAAGAAAATCTTAATTATCGAGGATGAAGTGAATATTGCTCGAGTTTTAAAGTTAGAAATAGAATATGAGGGTTATGAAGTGTTAGTCGAACATAATGGAAAAACTGGTCTAGAGTCGTCTTTGAGCAATAATGTCGATCTAATTTTATTGGATGTTATGTTACCTGAATTGAGTGGAATCGAAGTATTAAGAAGGATAAGAAAAACAAATCAATTTGTTCCAGTAATTTTATTAACTGCTAGAGATGCGACACATGATAAGATTATCGGACTCGATTATGGTGCAAATGATTATATTACGAAACCTTTTGAAATCGAAGAAGTCTTAGCAAGAATACGTTCGTGTCTAAGATCAAGTAATCTTGTTCATGAATTTAAGAAAAGCGAAGACGAAAATCCCACTTTATCGATTGAGGATTTAGTTGTTAATTTAGAAGCTAGAGAAGTAAAGAGGAATGATAAAGTCATTTCATTAACTCCAAAAGAGTATGATTTACTAGTATATCTATTAACAAATCAAAATAAAATTGTGACAAGAGAAGGCATCATAACAACCGTTTGGGGTTATGAGTATGAAGGTGAAACAAATGTTGTTGATGTTTACATTAGACATTTAAGAAAAAAAATTGAAGAGGACTTTGACGTTCCTTTAATTCGAACTATAAGAGGTGTGGGGTACACAATGAGGAAGGGTTAAGATGAAAATAACAACTAAAATAAATTTGCTAATTACTTCATGGATCTTAATCATTCTTATTTTAATTAACGGATTAGTTTTTTATTTGTTTATGAAAACGACTGTAAATATGGAAGAACATGTTGTGAGTCAAAAGGCGCATGAAATCTTAAAAAAACAGGATATTCCTATCACATTGAGGATGAATGAAGAGGCATTGTATCCGTTTATGTCTAATCATTCTTATATTCGAATCATAGATCCAAACTCAAAAATTGTGACAGAAATTAGTAATGATAAACTACTGAATCGCATTAAACCTAAGTTCACTAGAAAAGAAGAAACGAGACTAATTCCTTTTAGTGAGCATCAAAATATAGTCGTACGAGTACCGATTTTACAAAACCAAAAAGTAATTGGAACGTTAGAAATTGGAGAATTGCTAGTCGGACTTGAAGGGCGAAAAGATATGCTATTAACTATAATGGCAATCGTTACCTTAGTTTCTGCTATTTTATCAATGATGGCTGGTAGATGGTTAACTCGTATCATAATGAACCCAATTACTTCTATGATTACTACGATGGAAGATATTGAAAAAAGTGGAGTTCCAAAAAAGATTTTAATAAAAAATGAAACAAAAGATGAATTGCACAAAATGGCAAGCACGTTTAATCGAATGATTAGTAGGCTACAAGAAAACATCGAAAAACAGAAACAGTTTGTTTCAGATGCATCTCATGAATTAAAGACTCCTATTACGGTTATTAGTAGCTTTGCTAACTTATTAAGAAGACGTGGTTTTAAAAATGAGGAAATGGCAACAGAAGCAATTGAGACGATTTATTCTGAAGCCAACCGTATGCAAGATTTAACTAAAACCTTATTAACTTTGGCCGAATCGGAGAATTTAAAGAATATCGAAATGGATCCAGTCGATCTAGTTGCTTTATGTAATTCGACTTTAGTACAACTGCAAAGTGTGTATAAACGAGAAATTACTTTACATGCACAAAAACAGAAAATATTTATTAAAGGAAATGAGCTTAAAATTAAACAAGTTATTATTATCTTTTTAGATAATGCTATAAAATACAGTACTGAAAAAATAGAAGTAAATATTAGTTGTACTAGTGAAGCTGCTATTCTTCAAATAAAAGATTATGGGATAGGCATTCGAGAGGAAGAATTAGATAATATTTTCGAACGATTTTATCGAGTTGATAAAGCACGTAGCCGTGGAGTTAGTGGTGGCACTGGACTTGGTCTTTCAATCGCTAAGAACATAATTAACTTGCATAATGGCAAAATTAATATTAAAAGTGTTGAAAATGAAGGAACGGAAGTAGAGGTAGTATTTCCACTAGATGAGATTAAGTGAAAATAATCAGTACATGAGTATTGAAGATTGAGGTTGTAATATGAACGAAATCATCCATTTATTAAATGAATATGGTTATATAATCCTATTTTTATCATTAATGTTGGAATTGATTATAGTTCCTATTCCGAATGAAGCATTGATGAGTTATGTAGGTGTTTTATGTTTTCATGGGAAAATGAATATTATTTTGTCCATTATTTCTGCTGGCCTTGGAGGAATTGTTGGGGTAACAATCTCCTATTGGTTAGGATATAAACTTGGCACACCGTTTTTTCGCAAATTTGGACACTATATCCATATGGGCCCAGAAAAGATCGAAAAGATGTCAAAATGGTATGAAAAATATGGGAAGGTATTATTGCTAGTATCTTTCTTTATTCCAGGGATTAGACATTTCGCAAGCATTATTTCTGGAATTATTAAATTACCGTATCGTTCCTTTGCTATTTTTTCCTATATAGGTGTATTTCTTTGGATAGGAACCTTTATTTGGTTAGGACAGGCAATGGGACCTAAATGGGATATCTATCAAGTAGAAATTAAAAAGTGGTTAGTACTAGGTAGTATATTATTAGGTTTTATAGTGCTCGCTTTTTTTGTTGTTAAAACAAATAAGGAAATAATTAAAGAGTCATTACTATTAATTTTTGAATCAAGTTTCAAGAGATTTAAAAGCTTCATGAAAATAAAATTGATCATCTTAATCTGTTTAATTTTTTTCGTTTCGTTTTTTATCTTAATGGTCGGGCTAATTCAAGATACAATTAGCAATGAATTTGATAAATTCAATTCTATATTCAAGACTATTGTTTTTAATTTATTTAATCAAAATTGGCATGGAAGTATGAATTTTATTTATTCATTATCGACTTGGAAGGTTTTAGTGACGATTTCACTTGCTACAATCTTAGTGATACTGATCAATAACAAAAATAAGTGGCTAGAAATGCTCTTTTTTATCGCTAGTTTAGCTGGAATTCTTATCCTATCCGAAGGGATTCCTTGGATATTCAACTTTATGTTGGGTGATAATGTAAGTAAAAATTTTCCAAATGAAAAGTCTATGTTGATTTTAACAGTATTAGGTTATTTCATTATTATGTTAATTCGGCACAACAAAGCTTATATGCTTAATTTGATAATGTTCTTTTGTTTTATTTTTGTAGTTGTATTATTTACGATAAGCAGTGTCTATTTGCACCACTTATTGCCTAGTGACATTGCTGCTGGGTTTGTATTCAGTTCGGTTTGGTTAAGTGGAATCATATTTTCATTGGAGTTGTTTCGATTTGTATCGCTGTTAAAAGAGAATATGCGTGAGGAAAAATTGTTAAAAGCGCAAACTAAATAAACGTTCATAATTTTATAACTTAATCAAGAATCCGTATTAGTAAACTACTACGGGTTCTTGATCATATTAAACCATGAACACAGTAGATTTGTTCATGGTTTAATTTTTTAAATAAAGTTCCTTTTCTGACCTAGTTCAAATTACTTTTTTATCCGTCTGTAACTTCAGAAATAGCGCGATAAAGAATGTCTAACATTTCGTCAAGCTCCGATTCCTTTGAAGCTAATGGAGGCATAAAGACAATAACATTTCCAAGAGGACGGGTGAGTAGTCCAAGCTCTTTTGCTTTTTTTGTTACCTTCACACCTATTCGTTCGTTCCAATGGAAAGCTTCTTTAGTATTTTTTGATTTTACTAGTTCAATTCCAATCATCAAGCCACTTTGACGTATATCACCAACATGTTTCAACTCGTTAAATTGCATCAGTTTCTCTTGGACATAAGATGAGATTTTTTCGACATGTTGTAATAATTTCGTTTTATTAAATAAATCTAGATTCGCTAATGCAACAGCACATCCAAGGGGATTACCTGTATAGCTATGTCCATGAAAGAAAGTTTTTTGTTCTTCATATGTACCTAAAAATGCTTCATATATTCTGTTTGTCGTTAAAGTTGCTGCTACTGGTAAATAGCCACCAGTTAACCCTTTTCCGCAAGTTAAAATATCTGGCGTAACTCCTTCTAGTTCACAAGCAAACATTTTTCCGGTTCGACCAAATCCTGTTGCAACTTCATCTGCAATTAACAATACATCATACTTTATGCATAATTCTTGTATTGCTTTTAAATACCCTTTTGGCATGACAATAATACCACTAGCTCCTTGAACAATTGGCTCAATAATTAATGCCGCAATTGAATTAGCCTTTTCGATGAATAAATTTTCAACCTCGTTTAAATAGGAATTTATTATTTCTTCTTTGGTACCCACATATTTTGAACGATATAGATGTGGATAGGAAACCTTTATGCTTGGAAATAGTAACTCGTTATATGCTTGATGATATAAGTCAATTGCTCCTACAGACACTGCCCCGATTGTATCACCATGATAGGCTTCCTTCATCGTAACAAAAGTGTTTTTATCGGGTTTTCCTATGTTTCTCCAATATTGATATGCCATTTTAATAGCGATTTCTACAGAAGTAGCACCTGAGTCTGAATAAAAAACCTTTTCTAGGCCGTTAGGAGAAATTTCAACTAGCTTCTCTGCTAAAAGAATCGCAGGTATATTAGCCATGCCTAAAAGTGTTGAATGAGCAACTTTTTCTAATTGTTCATTAATCGCTTCATTTAATTCTTTAATATTATGACCGTGAACATTTAACCAAATAGAGGAAACTCCATCGTAATATTCATTTCCTAATACATCAAATAATTTTCTATCTTTACCATGTGAAATAATTAGCGGATCTTCGTTTAGATAATCTTTCATTTGAGTAAAAGGGTGCCAAAGATACTGCTTATTTTTTGAAGATAATTCTTGATAGAGTTCATGATTCATATATGTTACCTCCCTAATTTTATATGTTAACCTAAATTAAAGGTTAGGTTGACATATATTTCAATTGCATGTTAATTTAATTTTGTAAGTTTGTCAAATTTTGCTAGTTTGTCAAACTCATAAATTAAGAGGGGGGGTACTATGCAAAACAAAACTTTATCATTAACGGTCATTTCATTATTTGCCTCATTAACATCCGTTGGAGCCTTTATAAAGATTCCATTACCAGTGATTCCTTTTACCCTTCAAATACTTTTTGTATTTTTAGCAGGCTGCCTTTTAGGAAGTAAAAGAGGGATGATGAGTCAACTACTGTATGTTGGAATTGGATTAATCGGAATACCAGTATTTGCTTCTGGTGGTGGACCTGAATATGTTTTAAAGCCAACATTTGGCTATTTAATCGGTTTCATTATTGCTGCGTTTGTAATTGGCTCGATCGTTGAAAAAACAAGGAACCCAAAACTTAAGAATTTTATTTTTGCTAATGTAATAGGATTAATGATTGTTTATATTTTAGGCATTACATATGTATATATTTCTTTAAATACTTGGTTAGATAGTCCCGTATCCTTAGAAAAGGTGCTAATGATGGGACTCGTATATAGTATTGCGCAAGATTTGTTACTAGCTGTTTTTGGAGGAGTATTGGCGATGCGCCTACATTCTCATTTTGCAAAAGCTAGAGAAAATGAAAAAAAGGTGGCTGCTTAAGATGGGAAAAGGATATTTTGTTACTGGTATCGATACGAATATTGGAAAAACCTATGTTACTGCCCAAATGGTGGATTGCTTGCAGAACAAAGGAATCGATGCAATACCTTATAAACCAATACAAAGTGGAGTTGTTAATTTAAACAATAGACTCATAGGAGAAGATACGGCCTTTTATAAAGAGAAACTAGAACTAGCAGAGGAGCATGATTACTACGGAACATATACAATGAAAACACCAGTCTCACCACATTTAGCTAGTAAACTAGAAGATATTTATATTGATGAACAAGTTATTTTAGAAAAATATAAGCAATTAGAAAATAAGCATGATGTTGTTTTTGTTGAAGGAGCGGGTGGAGTTGCGGTTCCACTAAAAGAAAATTTTGGAACCATTGATTTAATAAAACTATTAAACTTACCAGTAATCCTTGTTACATCATTAAAGCTAGGAACAATTAATCATACTGTATTAACAACTGAATATTTAAAGTCACACAAAATTAATCTAATGGGATTATTAATTAATAAAGTACCTTCAGTTATGGGTGAAATGGAAAAAGATAATTTAGTTATGCTAGAAAAATTAACAGGTCATAACATTCTTGGAGTTATACCGGAGCAGATGGATTCATTTACAGAAACATCTATTTTAGAATTCCAGCAATTATTAACGAAAAATCAATGAAATGGTGAGTGATCATATGAATTGGACTAAATTAGCGCAAGAGGTTATTTTAGGTAAAGAAATTTCAGATGAGGAAGCTTTAAGCATATTGTCATGTGAAGATGATGAATTGCTTTCACTTTTACACGGTGCATTTATGATTAGGAAACATTATTATGGAAAAAAAGTTAAACTTAATATGATTATTAACGCTAAAAGTGGTTATTGTCCTGAGGATTGCGGTTATTGTTCACAGTCTTCAATTTCTAGTGCACCGATTGAGAAATATCCTTTTCTATCTAAAGAAGAAATTCTTGATGGGGCAAAGCGTGCCTTTGAATTAAAAGCAGGGACATATTGCATTGTTGCAAGTGGTCGCGGACCAACGAATCGAGATGTAAATGTAGTAACTGATGCGGTTAAGGAAATTAAAGAATTATATGGTTTAAAAGTATGTGCATGCCTGGGGCTTATTAAAGATAACCAAGCAAATGAGCTTAAAGAAGCAGGTGTTGATCGATATAATCATAATTTAAATACATCAGCTGAGCACCATAATTATATTACGACAACTCATACATATCAGGATCGAATCGATACGGTTGAGAAAGTTAAACAGTCAGGCATATCTCCGTGTTCGGGAGCCATTATTGGGATGAAGGAAACAAAACATGATGTTATTTCGATTGCGAGATCATTACATAAATTGGATGCAGATTCCATTCCGATAAACTTTTTACATGCTATTGATGGAACGAAACTAGAAGGGGTAAACGAATTAAATCCACGTTACTGTTTAAAAGTATTAGCACTATTCCGCTTTATAAATCCAACGAAAGAAATTCGAATTTCTGGAGGACGCGAAGTAAATCTACGTAGTTTACAACCACTAGGACTGTATGCTGCAAATAGTATTTTTATAGGTGATTATTTGACAACGGAAGGTCAGGAGACAAATAGTGACCATGCAATGTTAGAAGATTTAGGATTTGAGATTGAGTTGGTTGGAAAACAAGAAGAGATATTTTCATAATAAAATAAAAAAACGAAAATCTTAAAAGCTTAGATTTTCGTTTTTTTAATAGAGATAATCTGAATAGGAATATTATTCTGGAATATAAAAAGGTGATTTAAACTGATAAATACTGATCAATAATTCGGTCAAAATCTAATTCTTCAGTTGATGATAAGACTAGATTGGCGTGGCCTAAAATAGTTGCATCTCCAATCGCAACCGAGAACATATTAGCCTCGTTAATCGCATCTACACCTGCAGCAGCGTCTTCAACACCAATACAGTTTTCTGGTTTAGCAGATACAGCTTCGGCAGCTTTTAAAAATACCTCAGGATTCGGCTTTGAATTTATAACAGTTGAGGCATCAACGATATGATCGAAATAATCAATAACTCCTAAAGCCTTAACTACCATTAATGCATTTTTTGAAGCAGATGCCATTGAAATTTTAATACCAGCTTGTTTAATTTGCTTTAAGAATAATTCAATTCCTGGTAATAGGTCTTTTTCAGAAATATTACGGATTAATTCAACATAATGAGCATTCTTTTTCGTTGCTAACTCATCTTTTTCAGCTTCGGTGAAATCATTTTGACGGTTTCCTAATTTTAGGATTCTTTCTAATGAATCTGTTCTACTTACACCTTTTAGCGTTTCGTTAAATTCACGATCAAAAGGGATTCCTAAGTCTTCACCTAGCTTTTTCCATGCTAAATAATGAAATTCAGCAGTATCAGTAATTACACCATCTAAATCAAAAATAAATGCTTCAATTTGCTTTTTCAAAATGAAATCCTCCATAACTTCAATCAATTTAATTTTGCTACTGATTTTCGTTCGACTAGTTTTGTAGGAACAATAATATGCTCCGTATTTTCAGTTTTATTTTTTATATGTTTAAATAATAAGTCTGTAGCTATATCTCCTAGCTTCATAACGGGAATCTCGATTCCTGTTAAAGGAGGAGAAAAAAGTGGTGAAAAAATTCCATTATTATAACCGATGATTGATATATCTTTCGGAATAGATATGCCTAACTTTGAAGTTGTATTATAAAGTCCAATAACCTTTAGATCATCTATTGCAAAAATTGCAGTAGGTAAATCTTTTGATTTTAGAAGTGTTTCTGATGTTTCATAAGCTTTTTCCATTGTATATCCACTATCAATAATTCGGTCTGAACGAAGTGGTATTCCATTATCAGTTAGACATTTTTTATATCCTTCCAAACGGTCTATTGATACATGATAATCTAGAGAAGAATGAAGGCATGCAATGTCGGTATGCCCTTGATCGATTAAATGCTGGATTAATTGGTAACTATCATGAAAGTTATCAGTATCAACGGAATAGACATGTTCATAGTTTCCTTCCACTCTCCCAATCACGACTACTGGGATCTCATATTTATCTATTTCTTTAAAAAAGTCCTCATTTGCAGGTGAACTTAACATTAGAATTCCTTTGATCATTCTCCCACGAATTTTTTCTATGCACTTTTCTAACTCATCTTTACTATTTTTTGATGTTTGTATAATCACGTCAAAATTTTCTACTTCTGATCTCGTTGAAATAGAGTGAATAATCTCAGAGAAAAAGGTATTTCCCGCAGTTGTTTTCGTGGAGCGGGACATTACCAAAATGGCATCAAATCCAGATGATGTAAGAGCTCGAGCTAATTTATTAGGTTGGTAATTTAATTCTTCAATAGCTTTCATAACTCGGTTACGACTTTCCTCTGAAATATTATCTTTATTATTTAGTACGCGAGATACAGTGGACTTTGAAACGTTGGCTACACGAGCAATATCATAAATTGTAGGGCCCATTTGTATTCTCCTCTTCTAAGTTAAAGCGATTTATAAAATTAAATCGTTTACATTTTATAGTTTATTTATTTTTAAAAAAATATGAGGTGGAATTAATTAAAGTGTATATCGAAATGTTATTTCCACATAATAATTTAGGAGCGGTTAATCGCTAAAAATTGTTCTTAATATAAATGATAGTATCGATTTTTTAAAAAAATTTGTCAAGACTGTGAACAAAGAATATGAAAAATAACTTGTTTGATCTTGCAATAATACTAGGGCAATTATATGGAGAATAGTAGAAAGTATCAATAACTAAAAATTAGTAAAAAGACTAAATAAATACATACTATTTTGAAATAAATAAACTTTTTACAAAAAATTTTATTTTTTAAGTAAATTTTTTAAATTGACAGTAAGCGCTTTCTATAATATATTGAATTTGGGAGCGGTACCAAAGCATTTTTTAACTCGTGGGAGCGATACCACAAGGAGGAATCTTATGAGTAAAATTAAAGAAAGATTATCTTATATTTATGAAAACAAAGACATTGATCAACTTTATAGTGCAATCGTAAAACGCATTGAAGAAGCTAAAATAAACATTACAAAAAAAAGAAAACAAAATTGGGATGAATCAGATATAGTTTTAATTACTTACGGTGATCAGTTCCAAGAAGAGGGAATTCCAACATTAGAAACTTTTAAAAAGATGTTTGATGAGCATTTAGCAGATAAATTTGAACTTGTTCATATTTTACCTTTTTATCCTTACACTTCTGATGATGGTTTTTCAGTAGTTGACTATAAGAAAGTAAATCCTGAGTTAGGGGATTGGTCACATGTTGAAAGTTTATCGAAATCAGCAAGAATCATGTTTGATTATGTATGTAACCACATCTCAAGTAAGAGCGAATGGTTCCAAGGATACTTAAACGGTGATCCTAAATATCAAGATTATTTCATTGATATGGATCCTTCAGTTGATCTAAGCGCTGTAACTAGACCAAGAGCACTTCCATTGCTATCAAAATTTAAATTAGCAAATGGTGAAGAGAAGTATATTTGGACAACCTTTAGTGACGATCAAATTGATTTAAACTTTAGCAATCCACAAGTTTTATTAGATATGATTGATGTTTTACTTTTCTACCTTGAACAAGGTGCGGAATATGTGAGACTGGATGCAGTAGGCTATATGTGGAAAGAAGTTGGTACTTCTTGTATCCATCTTGAAAAAACACATGAAATCGTGAAATTATTCCGAGATTTATTAGATGAGGCAGCAAAAGGTACAGTAATGATAACTGAAACAAATGTACCTCATTTAGATAATATTTCTTACTTCGGAAATGGTCATGATGAGGCACAGATGGTTTATCAATTTCCACTTCCGCCATTAGTTTTATATTCACTTCATAAAGGAAATGGAAGTGTATTAACAAATTGGGCAAAAAATCTAGAAGGTTCTGGAGAAGATACATCATTCTTCAACTTCTTAGCATCACATGATGGAATTGGGTTAAATCCGATTCGTGGAATCATATCAGAAGATGAAATTTTATCATTAGTAGATGAGTTAAAGGAAGAAGGAGCATTAGTAAATTATAAGAAGAATTCAGATGGTACTGAAAGTCCATATGAAATAAATGTAACTTATTTAGATGCTTTAAATAAACAATCTACCAGTGATGATTTAAGAGTAAAAAGATTCTTGTTAGCGCATTCAATCTTATTAACATTCCAAGGTGTACCGGCTATTTACATCCAAAGTATGTTAGGTTCTAGAAATGATTATGCGGGTGTTGAAAAAACGGGAATGAATCGCTCAATTAATCGTCAAAAGTATGCACTTGATACGATTGAAAAGGAATTAATGGAAGAAGGTTCATTAAGAAATAAAGTTTTCACAGAACTTACAAAAATTATCCAAGTACGTAAAGAAGAAAAACTATTTAATCCTGACGTAAAAATGGAAGTACTTGAAGTAAATGAAAATGTATTTGCGATCAAACGTGTTAATGAAGAGGATAGTGTGGTAATTCTTCATAACCTATCAAATGAGCTAGTGAACTGCGATTTAAACGGAAAATTTATGAATATTATTACGGGAATTGTAGAAGAATTTAATGGCAACATTACTTTAAATCCATATGAATTCCTTTGGTTAAAACCTTTAAAATAGGAGGCAGAACAATGAAAAAAGTATTAAGTATGTTCTTAGTTTTAATGTTAGCTGTTGGATTAACAGCGTGTGGTGGGAAAAAAGAGAATGGTAAAGTAACAATTGAATTTATGCATTCTTCTGTTGAACAAGAAAGATTAGCAGTCATTACAGATTTAATTTCAAAATTTGAAAAAGAAAATCCAAATATTAAAGTAAAGCAAGTTCCAGTTGAGGAAGATGCTTATAATACGAAGGTTGTAACATTAGCAAGCTCTGGTAAACTTCCAGCAGTAATTGAAGTTGGACAAGACTATGCAAAAGTGATGGACAAGGACGAATTAATTGATAAAGATGCAGTTAAATCAATCATCTCTAAAGTTGGAGAAGATAAGTATTATGAAGGTGCGTTAAAGCTTTTAAAAACTGAGGACGGCAAAAATTATACAGGTGTTCCTATTAGTGGTTGGGTACAAGGTATTTGGTATAACAAGCAAATGCTTGCGGACAAAGGTTTCGCAGAACCTAAAAACTGGGATGATGTTTTAAAGATTGCTAAGGCGTTTACAAATAGTGGAAGCAAAAAATACGGTATTGCAATTCCTACTGTTGAAGGTGGTTTTTCTGAGCAAGCCTTCTCACAATTCGCTTTATCAAACAATGCAAATATGTTCAATAGCAAAGGTGATCTAACATTAAATACACCTGAAATGAAAGAAGCTTTAAACTACTATAAAGAATTATCAAAATATACAATGCCAGGTTCAAATGATGTTACTGAAGTAAAAGATGCTTTCATGAATGGATCTGCTCCTATGGCAGTTTATTCAACTTATATTCTTCCAGCAGTGTATGAAGAAGGTAAAACGAACAATATTGGATTTGTTATTCCAACTGAAAAAACAAAAGCAGTTTATGGAACAGTATCTGCTTACACGATTTCTTCTGGTTTAGATGATGATCAAAAAGCTGCAGCTAAAAAATTAGTAGAGTTTATGGCAAAACCTGAAAATAATACGAAGTTAGTATTAATGTCTCCAGGTGGATCACAACCAGTAAATAAAGATGTAACAGAAAGCAAAGAATATAAAGAAAATAAAGTTGTAAATTCATTTGGTGAGCTTTCAACTGAAATCGCAAGCGCGTTTGATAACATTCAAGTATTTGGTCTTGTTGATAACAAGAACTTCTTAAAAATGGGTGATGTTACAAGTTCAGGTGCAGTTGCTAAGTTAATTAATGATGTTACTGTAGGTGGAAAAAGCGTGGATTCTGCTATTAAAGAAGCAGAAGAAAAATTAAAAGGTGTATTAAAATAATTAATTTTAATTCAAAATACCTAGTAATCGTAATTTGATTTCTAAATTAGTGAAAGTTGTTTATGAAGTACGAACGCTTGAAAAGCAAGCTAAGTTGCTTTTTAAACAACTTTTCTTTTATCACCAATCTAACCAGATAGGGAATAGATTGTTTTTTAGGAGGTAGACATGAAACCGATTGCCAAAAAAAGATCTGATATAAAACTAGCGATGATACTTCTTTTACCAAGTATGTTGTTACTACTATTATTAGTTGCATATCCGATGTTATCAAATATTAAAATAAGCTTTTTCGATCAACCGATTAATCCTAGATTAGCAGCTAAGTTTGTTGGTTTATCTCATTATATTGATGTTATAAAAGATATTGAGTTTTATAAATCTTTAGGTATTACCATTTTATATACCGTTTTAACAGTAGTGGGTAGTACAGCACTTGGGCTTGCTGTAGCGCTGTTCTTTAATCGCCCATTTAAGTTTCGTAAAACTGCTCGTTCATTAATTATCTTATCTTATGTAACACCATCAATCTCATTAGTTTTTGCTTGGAAATATATGTTTAATAATTCTTACGGGATTATCAATTACTTAGGTAAGGATGTTTTCCATCTAGTTAAAAGTGCACCATTATGGTTTGATAATCCAGTTAGTAGTTTTATAGTAGTAGTTGTTTTTGCAATTTGGAAGTATTTCCCTTACGCCTTTATCTCGTTTTTAGCAATTTTGCAAACGATTGATAAATCATTATACGAAGCTGCTGATATCGATGGCGCTTCACTTTGGCAAAAGTTTAAAGTTGTAACTTTACCAGCGATTATGCCGGTATTATTAACGGTTGTAACTTTACGATTTATTTGGATGTTCTACATGTTTACAGATGTTTACTTATTAACAAACAAAGTAAATATTTTAGGTATTTATTTATATGAAACTGCGTTTGCTTTCAATAACTTAGGAAAAGCTTCGTCAATTTCAGTAATCTTATTCATCATATTATTCATTGTAATTATCGTATCAAGAAAGAGGGTGAACTTAAATGGCAGCAAGTAGTAAAAGAAGCAAGATCATTAAGAAAACAAGTTTTTACGTTGTTTTAATCCTTTTATTAGGAATCATGTTATTCCCATTCTTTGTAATGCTAATGACGTCATTAAAAAGTTCAAAAGAAGCAATTGCAACAAATCCGACATTATTACCACACGAATGGACTTTCCAGCATTATATTGATATTTTTAATCCGACAATTTTCCCCTATTTAAACTACTTTAAAAATAGTTTAATTGTCTCTATAATCGCAGCTTCATTATCAGTCGTTCTTGGTATTTTAGGAGCGTACGCTTTATCGAAACTAAAGTTTAAAGGAAGAGTGACGATAAACGCTAGTTTTTACACTGTTTATATGTTTTCAGGGATCTTACTAGTTGTTCCATTATTTAAAATCATTTCTGGTTTCGGTTTATATGATACAAAAATAGCGTTGATCATTACGATGATTGTGCAAACTCTACCAACAGCGATTTTTATGTTAAGAAGTTATTTTGATACTATTCCTGAAGATTTAGAAGAAGCGGCTATGATTGATGGTCTTAGTCGATTAAAAATAATCTTCTATATTATTATTCCTTTGTCAATATCGGGAATCATTTCTGTATTTGTATATGCATTTATGATTGCATGGAATGATTACTTATTTGCATCAATTTTCTTATCGAGTTCGGAAAACTTCACTTTACCGATTGGCTTAAATACATTATTTAGTACTCCGGATTATGTATGGGGTCGTATGATGGCAGCATCTTTAGTCACGGCTTTACCAGTAGTTGTAATGTACGCACTATCTGAACACTTTATCAAAGGAAACCTAACAGAGGGTGGAGTTAAAGGTTAATTCGAAAACAATTTTTTACTGAGAGGATGAAATAAAAATGAAAAAATTAGTAGCAGTTGAACCAAGAGTTGCAGCATTAGTCGAGTATGAAGATCGTACAGTACAACCTAATGAAGTAAAAATTAAAGTCGAATTTGCATCACCAAAACACGGTACGGAAGTAGTGGATTTTAGAGGTCTTAGTCCATTTATTGATGAAGAGTTCAATGAAGAATGGAAAATGTTTATGCCACGTGAAGAAGGAGCTGCTCGTGGAATCGTATTTGGTGAATTTCAATTAGGAAATATGGTTGTAGGTAGCATTTGTGAAATCGGTGATGAAGTGACTGAGTACAAATTAGGAGATCAAGTTTGTACTTATGGTCCAATCATGGAAACTGTAATCGTAAATGCTGTAGATAATTATAAATTACGTAAAATGCCAGAAGGTTCATCATGGAAGAATGCAGTTTATTATGATCCAGCACAATTTGCAATGAGCGGAGTTAGGGATGCAAATGTTAGAGCGGGTGATTATGTAGTAGTTGTAGGATTAGGTGCAATTGGACAAATTGCTATCCAGTTAGCAAAGAAAGCTGGAGCTAGTATTGTAATTGGTGTAGATCCATTACAACATAGATGCGATATCGCGTTAAAAAATGGAGCGGATTATTGCTTCGATCCAATTAATTGCGATTTAGGATATGAAATTAAAAAAATTACTAATAAATTAGGGGCAGATTCAATTATTGAAACAAGTGGTGTATCAAGTTCACTTCAAGCAGCACTAAGAGGAATTGCATACGGTGGAACAATTTCTTATGTAGCTTTTGCTAAACCTTTCCCAGAAGGATTTAATCTTGGTCGTGAAGCACATTTTAACAATGCGAAAATTGTATTTTCAAGAGGAAGTAGTGAACCAAACCCGGATTATCCACGTTGGTCACGTAAACGAATCGAAAATACTTGTTGGGATTTATTAATGAATGGTTATTTAAATTGTGAAGATTTAATTGAACCAGTTGTTTCATTTGAAGAAGTAGCTGAATCGTATATGGAATTTGTTGATCAAAAGCCCGAGCTAAGCATTAAGATGGGTGTTCAATTTAAAAAATAATAAGAATATCAATCATTAAAATCATGGGAGTGTATAACACTCCCTTCTGTTTAGGAGTGGATTTCGTTGAAAATTGGAACACAAAATCAAGCATTTTTTCCAGAAAATATTAAAGAAAAATTTAAATACTTAAAAGAAATTGGTTTTGAAGGATTTGAAATCGATGGCAAGTTTTTAGTTGATCATTTAGAAGAGATTAAAGAAGCAATTGCTGAGACTGGCTTACCGGTAACGACAGCTTGTGGTGGTTATTATGGCTGGATTGGTGATTTTATTGAAGAGCGTCGTTTAAAAGGTTTAGCAGATATTGAAGAAATTCTAAAAGCGTTAAAAGAGGTTGGAGGAAAAGGGATCGTTGTACCTGCAGCATGGGGAATGTTTACATTCAGATTACCACCTATGTCTTCTCCAAGAAGCCTAGAAGGAGATCGTAAAGCAGTTACTGATTCATTAGTATTTCTAGATAAAGTCGCTGGTGAAACTGGAACGACTATTTACTTAGAACCTTTAAATCGCTATCAAGATCATATGATTAATACTTTAGCTGATGCACGTAAATATATTGAAGATAATCAGTTTAAAAATGTCAAAATCATTGCAGATTTTTATCACATGAATATTGAGGAAGATGGTATTTCTGAGGCACTTCACGCTAATCATGATCTAGTTGAACATATTCACATCGCAGACAACCACCGTTTCCAACCAGGAAGTGGATCTCTTGATTTTAAAAAGCATTTTAACCAACTTAAGGAAGATGGGTACGAAGGCTTTTTAACATTTGAATGTCGTGTAAGAGGAAATAACTTAGAAGATGAATATATTAAAGCATTTCATCATATAAAAGAAGCTTTAAAGGGTGAAGCATTGTGATTAAAAAGAGAGTAGCTATTATTGGCGGGGGCCAAATGGCTGAAAAAGTTCACGTTGCTTACTATAAAACTAGAGAAGATTTAGAAATAGTTGCCGTAGTCGGTGTAAATGAGGAAGCATTAAAGAGCTTTGCAGAGCGTAATGAGATTCCTACCTATTACACGGATGCTGCTGAAATGTATGCGAATGAAAAACCGGAAATTGTAAGTGTTTGCACTCCGAATAAATTTCATTTTGAAAATGTAAGGCAAGCATTAGAAAATAATTGTCATGTTTTTTGTGAAAAACCTCCTGCAATTTTGGCAGAGGATGCAAGAAAAATGCATGAAACAGCTTTAGAAAAAGGGCTTATCCTTGCTTATGATTTTCATCATCGATTTGCTGATGACGTAACGATTATAAAAGAAAAAATAGATCAAGGTTTATTAGGTCAAATTTATTTTGTAAAAGTAAAAGCTTTAAGACGAAATGGTATTCCAGGATGGGGTAGCTTTACTAATAAAGAAATTCAAGGTGGGGGACCTCTAATCGATTTAGGAATTCATATGCTTGATACTGCACTTTTTGTTATGAATTATCCAAAAGTAAAAAAAGTTACAGCAAAAATGTTTCAGAAGATTGGTACTAAGAAAAATGAGGGTGCATTTGGTAAATGGGACCCATCAAAATTTGAAGTAGAAGATTCTTTATTTTCTTATATAGAGTTAGAGAATGGCTGTTTAATTCAGCTTGAAACATCCTTTGCATTAAATATAAAAGAAAAATCAGAAATGAATGTAGAATTATGCGGAGAAGAAGCTGGTGCAACAATGTTCCCAGCTGAAATCTATACGGATGAAAAAGGAGAGCTTGTATCCCTATTAAAGAGAGAAGAGGCTGACCCTGACCGTCATACTAAAAGTATGGCAGCCTTTGTGAATCGTTGCTTAGGACAAAACGTTATGGTAGCAGATGGAGAACAAGGTTATGCTATTCAACGACTTGTTGAAGCGATCTATCAATCAGCTGAAAAAGGTGAGAGTGTATCTTTATGAATGAAGTAAATGTAATGAATGAAAAACAATTTGATTTACAATATATAAATAAATATGCAACAATCATGGCTCTTGGAAATGGGTACTTAGGTTTTCGTGCTAGTCATGAGGAATATTATTCTGAACAAACTCGTGGAATGTATGTGGCAGGTATTTATAATAAATTTACACCAAATGATATTACAGAGCTTGTCAATTTACCAGATTTAGTTGGCATAAAAATCGAAATAAATAATGAAATATTTTCTGTTTTAACAGGCGAAGTACTATCTTATGACCGTACTTTAAATTTGCAAAATGGAGAACTAACGAAAGAAGTTATCTGGAAAAACAAAGAAGGTAATCGCTTTTGTTTAAAATTCCAACGCTTCGTTTCAAAAGATAATTTACATTTACTTGCATCTAGAGTTAGTATCGTTAGTTTAGATTGTAGTGCATCAATTAAAATTACGACTGGTATCGATGCGCAAATGTCTAACTTTGGAAAACAGCATCTTTTAGAAGAAAACATAAGAGTTATTGATAAAAAAATAATGCATGCTGTCTATAGAACAACCGAAAGCGATCACTCAATTGCAATGGCAACTTCATGTAAAGTTTCAAGTGAAAGTGATGTTTCTTTTGTGGCTAAAAACAGACAGCTTTTGACGATTATTAAGCATGATTTAGTCGTTGATCAGCCGTTTGAATTAGAAAAAATAAGTGCTGTTTATACTTCAAATGACTTGTCTGTAGAAGATCCGGCACTATCAAGTATTCAAACTGTTCAAGAAAATCTTGATAATGGTTACGATCGTCTATTAGTAAGCTCATCTATAAAATGGAATGAGTTTTGGAAAAAGAAACGCGTAATCATTTCTTCTAAAGAAGCTATAGATCAAGTAGCATTAGATTTTTCACTTTACCATATTGAAATAATGACACCTGCACATGATGATCGCTTTAGCGTTGGGGCAAAAGGATTAACAGGTGAAGGATACAAAGGTCATGTATTCTGGGATACGGAAATCTTTATTGCACCGTTTCATTTGTTCACTGATCCAGATGTAACAAGAAACTTATTAAGATATCGCTATCTTCATATTAAAGAAGCAAAAGAGAAGGCTACTAAAAATGGCTATTCTGGAGCTTTATTCCCATGGGAAAGTGCATTTTCTGGTATGGAAGAAACGCCAGAATATGCAGCTATTAATATACTAACGGGTAAACGTCAAAAAGTAGCTTCAGCTCTTGCTGAACATCATATTGTTGCTGACATTGCATATTCAGTTATTCAATACTATGAAAATACACTTGATGAGTCTTTTATGGCAAATGAAGGGCTTGAATTACTAAAAGAAACAGCACGTTTTTGGATAAGTCGTACGACAGAAGAAAATCAAGCACTTTCTATTAATGATGTAATCGGACCTGATGAATATACTGAACATATTAATAATAATGCTTACACGAACTATATGGCTTATTATAATGTTCAACAAGCTTTGAGTTTTATGGAAAAATATAATAACATCGATGCTGAAATTATTGAGGGGGGTAAGGATTTTCTAAACCGACTTTACTTGCCAAGACCAAATGCAGAAAATATTATTCCACAAGATGATACATTTTTATCAAAACCAGAAATTGATTTATCAAAATATAAACAAAAACAAGGTAGTCAAGCAATTCTTTTTGACTATTCACGTCAAGAAGTAAATGAGATGCAAATTTTAAAGCAAGCTGACGTAGTTATGCTACTATACCTTTTCCCTAACTTATTTGAAGAGGATGTTGTTAAACAGAATTTGCACTATTATGAGGAGCATACAATTCATGATTCTTCACTTAGTAAAGCCATCCATGCAATTGTTGCTGCAAGATGTGGAGAAAATGAAAATGCTTATCGATTCTTCCAAGAAGCTTGCTTAATCGATCTAGGTCCAAATCCAAAATCATCAGATGAAGGAATACATGCAGCATCTCTAGGTGCGAATTGGTTAGCAACCATATTTGGTTTTGCAAATGTTACGATGGATTCAAATAAGCTAAAAATTAATCCGAACTTACCTAAAAACTGGGACAAACTTTCATTCCCATTTCATTGGCAAGGTACAAATCTTGAGATTTCAATTACACACGAATCTGTAACAGTAACAAAACAAACTGATACAGAAGTTACCATCGAAATTAAGGGAGAATTATTTAACTTAACAGATCAAATTATCGCATCACTTTAAGGAGGAGGACAAATGAAAGTAGTAATCTTACCTGATTCCTTTAAAGAAAGCTTGGATGCAATGAATGTAGCAAAAGCCATTCATAAAGGATTTCATTCAGTTTTTCCAACAGCAGAATATCATTTATTACCACTTGCTGATGGAGGGGAAGGTACAGTTCAAGCACTAATTGCTTCAAATGGTGGCGAGATTGAAAGTGTTGAAGTAACTGGCCCTCTGAATGAAACAGTGCAAGCTAAAATAGCATTTTCTAAAGATCATAAAACGGCATTTATCGAAATGGCCGAAGCATGTGGTTTGCATCTCGTACCGCTTGATAAGCGTAACCCATTACAAACTACATCATATGGTGTTGGTGAGTTGATGATTTATGCGATTGAACGTGGAGCTTCAGAACTAATAATTGGTGTTGGAGGTAGCTCTACGAATGACGGTGGAATTGGAATGGCTACCGCACTTGGCTATCAATTCTTTGATGAAAACGGAAAAGAAATCCAAAGCAATGGTGAGGCATTACTAAAAGTAGCTTCAATGACTGATAAAAATAAATCACCGCTTTTAGAAAAAGTAAAAATTACGATAGCGGCAGACGTTGTTAACCCGTTGAATGGTAGAAATGGTGCAACATATATATTTGGTCCCCAAAAAGGTCTAACTGCTAATCAATTACCGACAATGGATGAAGCGATGATGAATTTCTATTCAATTGCAGAGCAATATATGAACAAATCCGTTTCAGAAGTACCAGGTAGCGGTGCAGGTGGAGGCATGGGCGCAGGTCTTATCTTATTCGCAAATGCTTCAATAAAAAAAGGCATTGAACTTGTTCTTGAACAATTAAATGTTGTGGAAGTATGTAAGGATGCAGACATTGTAATTGTAGGAGAAGGAAGAATGGATGGGCAAACTATTTATGGAAAAGCGCCAGTTGGAGCAGCTGCATGTGCACCATCAAATGCAAAAGTTATTGCGATATGTGGTAGTATCGGTGATGGAATTGAAGAGTTATATAAACACGGAATCGATGCTATTTTTCCAACTATTCCAGCCATCTTACCAATTGAAGATGTAATGAAAAATGCATTTGACAATATAGAAAGAACTGCAAGAAATATTGCTGTTCTTTTAAACTAAGTAAAATAAAATCTTTAGATAAAGATTTATCATTTATGGAGCCAGTCATTTCGGCTCCTTTTTATTTGATCTGAATAAATGCTTGTATAATGATGAATTGAAAGATATTTGATGAAGGTATATTTGAATTGGAATAGAAAGTAAAAAGGAGGAAATTTTTTACAAGGGAGATTGATAGAGTGAAGAAAAAATTAATGGCACTCGGAGCAGTTTCTGTTCTAACATTTACTAGTCCTTCAGTAAGTTTTTCGAAAGAAAGAGTTTATTCAGAGGTAACTTCAGCAACCGTAATCCCAGGAGCTCATGATGTAAAAGTTACTGTATTTGATGGTGTAAATGGAAACTGGCTTACTACCAAAAATCCGATCCAATACAGTGCTGCTACTGAGTTTGGAAATCTTGGTCTAGCTCCATATAACTGGGGAAATAAGGATTCCGGGACTGGCTGGTATAAAATGTATAAGCCTGCAGAAATTAAAGGAACTCAAATTAATGGAATGTTCGAAGATTCAAAGTTTGTCATTCGTGTTCCTGAAAACTGGAATGGAAAATTAGTAGTAGCGGGAATTCCAGCGACAAGAAGTGAAACAGCAACCGACTTATTATTTAGTGATTATGTACTCGCAAAAGGATATGCATTCGCAGCTTCAGACAAAGGAACGCAAGGAGAGGTAGATCCATCCGATTCGTTTGCAAAATCTAAAAATGCATTTGCGGATGAAGAAGACAGTGTTGCAGAATGGAATAAACGTTTTCGAGAATTGACGAAGGCAGCTCAAAAATATTTAATAGAGAATCATGCAGAGCAATTAATACATAAAAATGAAAAAGATAATCCAGCAAGTAAGTTAGTGAGTAAGGATCACAAAATTCCAACTTATGCAATGGGCATATCTAATGGAGGATATGTTGTTCGTTACGCACTTGAAAATGATGGGAAAAAGAAAACTGGAGAACCGGCTTTATATGATGGGGGACTTGATTGGGAAGGGGTTTTATGGAGAGCGAATAATCCAAACCTAATCAGTTCACTTACACCGGTAGTAAATAACGCTGAAAAAGCATTATATGGATCAGGAAATGAAAAAGAGAAGGCAATTCAAGAAATGTATAAAGCAGGATTACCTAAGGCATCTGAACAATTATGGGGCTACCATGACCAAGTTTATTGGTTTATTACATTAAATATTTATCGTGATGAGTTTGATCCGAACGCACCTAACCATATCCTATGGCAAAACTACTTGAATTTTATTAATGGCATTAGGGATCGTCAATATGATTCAATTTTTAAAGACTACGATTATAACAAACGTCCGTTATCGGTTAAGAAAAACATAAAAAAAATTCAGAACACTGGTGATATCGATGTACCATTAATCAGTTTAACGGGGTCACTAGATTCACTTATTTTCCCTTCCGTTCACGCCGAACCATATGATCAATTAGTTAAGGAAGCAGGGAAAGGAAAATATCATCGTCTTTATACTATAGATAAAGCGAATCATGTAGACAGTCTAGTTTGGAATATAGCAACTGATCAAAAGAAAGAATTACAACCACTACTCCCATATGTATATCAATCATTTGAATTACTAGAAAAATGGGTAGAAAAGAAAGAACAACCACCTAAAAACAAAACGATTCCAATACCAAAAAATCCAACAAAAGTTATTGATTTGAAAACGGCAGAAGAAGTGGAACCATTAACTACAGAGAAAAAGTAAGAGATATAATTGGATCATTAAGAAACAGACTGGCCCTTCTGATATACGGAAAGGCCAGTCTTTATTATTTTATTAATTTAATTATAAAGAAAGGTCAAGGAACAATTTACCTGTAATTCAACTTATTATTTTAAATTTAGAATCTAGATACAAATTCTCCGCTAATGGCTCCTATAAGTACAATAATCCAAGGTGGTAATTTCATAAATACTAACATACTAAATAAGACCGCTATTATTAGAAAGTCAAAAATCGAAAATACAGAGCTAATCCATATTGGATTACAAAAGGCTGAAATTAAAATCCCAACTACTGCTGAGTTTACACCTAATAAAGCTCTCCTTAATTTCGAACTACGACGCATACTAGACCAAAATGGGAGAGTTCCTAAAATAAGAAGGAAAGCAGGTAAAAAGATGGCAATCGTTGCAATTAAACCTCCTCGCCAGCCCACCATTACAGTTCCTAAATAGGATGCAAACGTAAATAATGGTCCAGGTACAGCCTGCGTGACACCATATCCAGCCAAAAATGTTTCTTTATTTAGCCATCCAGTAGGAACAAACTCACGTTCAAGTAGAGGGAGAACAACATGGCCTCCTCCATATACCATAGATCCTGCTCTGTAAAAACTGTCAAATATAGAAATCCATTTTGAAGATGTAAATGAACTAATTAAGGGTAATAAAACTAATAATATAAAAAATATAGCCAAACAAATGATTGAAACTTTTTTTGATATATTCGTAACTAATATAGTTTTATCACTATTTTCATTATCCCGATATAGAAAATATCCACAAATTGAAGATAGTAAAATAACAGCAATTTGAGTGAATGTCGTTTGCCATATTAGTGTTGCAGTCATTGCAAACAAAGCAAGAGCTTTTCTTTTTAAATCAGGCGTCAAGTTCTTTACCATACCTAAAATGGCTTGTGCAACAATTGGTACCGCAACCAGTTTTAATCCATGAATCCAACCGGAATTTTTTATATCCAAATCTTGTAGTAATAATGCAAATAATATAAGTGCAATGACTGATGGTAATGTAAATCCAATAAACGAGACAATGCCACCTAAGACCCCTGCACGAATTACCCCAATACCAATGCCAACCTGGCTACTTGCTGGTCCAGGTAAAAATTGTGACAAAGCTACTAAATCAGCATAGTTTTGATCGTCAATCCACTTTTTCCTTTTTACATATTCTTCACGAAAATAACCTAAATGAGCGATTGGTCCACCAAAAGAAGTTAAACCCAGTTTAGTAGAAACAATAAGTATTTCTAACAAAAGAGAAATCTTATTATTTTTATGATTAAGATTCATATTTCCCTCCAACAACTGATACATAGAAATAGTATAGTTTGAATCAAAATTCAAACCAATCTCTTTTGATGGGAATTTACAAAAGATTAACAATCAAAGCTATTCTAGTGATAATATCTGATAAACTACATATAAACTGTTTAAGTATAGGAGGAATATAGATGGATAGAATTGATATACAGGCATATATAGAAAAGTATCCAATGCTAAAAAAACTGATGATCTTTGAGGAATACCTTTGGTTGAACCCAAATGTTGAGACGTTTCAAAAAGCAATGAAAATGTCACCACTTACCCAAGATGATGTAAACGACGCAGATGAACGATTAAAAAGGTTTGCACCATATATATCAAAGGTTTTTCCAGAAACAAAAGATACAAATGGCATTATTGAGTCTCCTTTAGTAAAAATTCCTTCTATGAAACAATCTTTAGAGAAAAATTTCCAACAAACTATATTAGGAGAATTATTTTTAAAATGTGATAGTCATTTACCAATATCAGGGTCAATTAAAGCAAGAGGTGGCATTTATGAAATATTAAAGCACGCCGAAAGCCTAGCTATAAAGCATCAGCTATTAACGATTGAAGATGATTACTCAAAAATAGATAGTGGTATTTTTAGAGATTTTTTCTCCAACTACTCAATTGCTGTAGGGTCCACTGGAAATTTAGGTATGAGCATTGGAATTATTAGTGCAAAGTTAGGTTTTAAAGTAACCGTACATATGTCAGCGGATGCAAAGCAATGGAAAAAAGATTTACTTAGAAGTAAAAATGTAAATGTTATTGAATACGAGGCGGATTATAGTAAGGCAGTAGAAGAAGGACGTATTCAAGCTGAAGCAGATCCTAGTTGTTATTTTGTAGATGATGAAAATTCAAATGATTTATTTTTAGGATATGCAGTAGCAGCTTCACGTTTAAAAAAGCAATTTGAAGAATTAGACATTACAATAGATGAAAATCATCCATTATTTGTTTATTTACCTTGCGGAGTTGGAGGAGGACCAGGTGGTGTCGCATTTGGTCTGAAACTATTATTTAAAGATAATGTTCATTTCTTTTTTGCTGAGCCAACTCATTCTCCTTGTATGTTGATTGGATTAATGACAGGACTTCACGATCAAGTTTCTGTACAAGATTTTGGCATTGATAATAAAACGGATGCAGATGGCTTAGCTGTAGGGAGACCATCTGGCTTTGTAGGAAAAATCATCGAGCCTTTTTTAAGCGGTAGCTACACAATAAGTGATGAAAAACTGTACACCATGTTAAAAGAGTTAGTTGATACTGAGGATCTTTATTTAGAACCGTCGGCACTAGCTGGTATGATTGGTCCAATTAAATTATTTAAAGAAGGCAAAGATTATTTACTAAAAAATAATTTAATGAAAAAAATGGAAAATAGTACCCATGTCATTTGGGCTACAGGTGGTAGTATGGTCCCAGAAAAAATGATGAAAGAGTACTATCAAAAAGGGTCTCTTTTTAAATAAAATAGATAGTGTAAAATTTTACTAATATTTTAAAAGTGAAAAAATTCTTTTAATACAGAATAATATGACATATATTTGTATATGTAAATAAGTTTTCTATTTAGATTTTGACGCAAGATATTTTCTTTTTAATTGGTTCTGTTTAAAAACTGATAAATTACTTTAAAAAAGCCATTCCGTCATGAGCGGACTGGCTTCAGTGCATTTTATATAATACCCTATTGGGTATTGGAATACTCGGTTTTATCTTAATTATCTAAACAGAGCTTCCGATTAAAAAGCACACAACATTTTCTCATTAGGAGCGATAAAATTGAATTTAGAAAAGTATTTTTCACAATTTAGAAAAGAGATTATTGGAAATGAAAAAACATTCTTATCGCCATTTGGTGAAAAGAAAATTATTTATTTGGACTGGGCTGCAAGTGGTAGGTTATATGGACCAGTTGAAGAAAAATTACTTTCAGCTTTTGGGCCGTATGTTGCAAATACGCATACGGAATCAAATATAACTGGAAGCACGATGACGAATTGTTATCATGAAGCATTACAGATCATAAAAGAGCATGTTAATGCAAGCGTTTCCGATACAATCATAACGGATGGATCAGGTATGACTGGCGTTATGAATAAATTTCAACGCATTTTAGGGCTTAAAATACATGAAAATTTCCACTTCCGTTTAAGTATACCTGAGGAAGAAAGACCAGTTGTTTTTATAACAAGTATGGAGCATCATAGCAATCATACTTCGTGGTTGGAAACGATTTGTGATGTAGAAGTTGTACCAAATTGTACTAATAATGTAATCGATTTAAACTATTTAAGAAATCGACTTGAGTTTTATAAAAATAAACGAAAATTAATTGGATCTTTCAGTGCTTGTTCTAATGTATCTGGATTAATTACACCATATCATAAGCTAGCTAGACTAATGCATGAATATAATGGCGTTTGTTTTGTGGATTTCTCGGCTTCTGCGCCATATGTTGACATTGATATGCATCCTAGCGATCCGATGGAAAAACTTGATGCCATTCTGTTTTCTCCACACAAGTTTTTAGGAGGACCTGGAAGTAGCGGAGTATTGATATTTGACTCTTCAATGTATCAAAATAAAATCCCTGATCATCCAGGCGGAGGAACTGTTGAATGGACAAATCCATGGGGTGAGAAAAAATACATTAACAATATTCGTGAAAGAGAAGATGGCGGTACTCCAGGATTTCTGCAAACAATTAGAACAGCTCTTGCAATTAAAGTAAAAAATGCAATGGGTACAGCGAATATATTAAATCGTGAAGAAGAATTGGCACACATCGTATTAGATGAGCTTCGTACAATTGAAAATGTAGTCTTACTTGAAGATTCAAGTAATCCACGATTAGGTTTTTATTCTTTTTATTTAAAAGATATTCATCATAATTTAGTAGTTAGATTGTTAAATGACCGTTACGGTATTCAAGTACGAGGTGGTTGTTCATGTGCGGGTACTTATGGACATATGCTACTGAATATTACAAGAGAAATGTCTAAAGCAATTACAGATGAAATCGATAATGGCAATATTAGCGTAAAGCCTGGTTGGATTCGCATGAGTGTCCATCCAACGACTACGAATGAAGAAGTAGTCATATTCACTAATGCTTTAAAAGATATAATTCAAAACATTGGCGAATGGTCTAATGATTATCTTTATTTAAAAGAGAAAAATGACTTTATTCATAAAGACGAAGCAGTTATGGAAGTAGGTACTTATTTTGAGATGGGGATGACTGTAAAATCTTAAAATTTCAAGGTAACGCTTGAAAAACAATCTTGTCAATTAATTATCAAGTTTTCGTAAAAGGAGTAGAATGATGTTGATTTCCATTACAGGATGCTAGCTTTCCATGGGGCGAGATTCTTNNGCCTCCTCGGCAAGCCTGCGGGGTCTTTAGCCTTCCCGAATATCCCATAGGAGTCGAGCATCCCTCCATTCCAATCAACTAATTCATCAAAAAAAGTTTATGATAAGAACATAATTTAATATCCTTTACTTAGTGCAATATAACAGATAGTTAATCAGTTTGAGGTCAATCGAGCACGAGCACCAACTTATATATAGTATCATTTGAAATTATTTTATCTAAAATTTGTTCTAATATTTTTAACTTCTGAAAAAAACAATTACTATAGTTTAACATTAAATAATAAATCACTAAATTTAACATTAATAATGTTCCACTTAATATTGATTTTCCGTTTAAACTGTTTTATATTGCAAAACTTTGAAAAAAAAGATTACATTATTGTGATCTTTTTTTACATATCTACTTTTAACTTACTAAAAGAAGACTAATTTATATAAAATTAAATGGTTGACAATATACCCTGTGGGGTATATATTCTAAGTAAGAATATCGCACATATATTCTTAAAAAAATGGTTAAGCTTAGTTTTATAAGTTAGGGGTGATTTAATGAATTATGATGATCCAGTAAAAAATAGAGTAAAGCGAATTGAGGGACAGATTCGTGGAATTTTAAAAATGATGGAAGAAGATAAAGACTGTAAAGATGTCATTACACAGTTATCAGCAGTTAAATCAGCTTTGGATCGTACGATTGGCGTAATAGTAAGCTCAAATTTAGTTGATTGTGTCCGAAATGCGAATGAAAACGGGCAAGATGCCGAAGATTTAGTGAAGGAAGCAGTAAACTTACTTGTAAAAAGTAGATAAGAAGAAATGGTTTGACACCATTTTTTATTTTTAATATCATATACCCATAGGGGTAATAGTATATATAAGATATAATATATTTTTTTGTTTTTTAATATACCCCAATGGGTATAAAGAACGAGAAGGAGAATGAATATGACAACTAAGAAAACAAATATCATTTTATTTAGTGGAGATTATGATAAAGCAATGGCCGCCTATATTATTGCGAACGGTGCAGCAGCTTTTGATCATGAAGTAACTATTTTTCATACATTTTGGGGACTAAATGCTTTACGAAAAAGTGAACATGTAGCAACAAAAAAAGGTTTTATTGAAAAGATGTTTGGAAAGATGATGCCTAGAGGCGCTGATAAAATGGGACTTTCTAAAATGAACTTTGCTGGTTTCGGTCCAAAAATGATTAAGGATATTATTAAAAAGCATAATGCAGTTCCTTTGCCACAATTAATTGAAATGGCCCAAGAACAAGATATAAATTTAGTAGCATGTACAATGACAATGGATCTGTTAGGTCTACAAACCGAAGAGTTATTAGAGAATATTCAATATGCTGGTGTTGCAGCCTACTTAGGTGAAGCAGAAGAAGGTCAAGTTAACTTATTTATTTAATTAGAAAGGATTTGAATGACATGAATGAAATTACTGCGATTGAGCTTGAAAATGAATTGAAAACTGGAAAAGAAGTAAATATTATCGATGTTCGTGAGGTAGATGAAGTTGCAGCTGGAAAAATCCATGAAGCAATTCATATTCCACTTGGGTTAATCGAATTTCGATTACATGAATTAGATAAATCAAAAGAATATATTATGGTTTGTCGTTCAGGTGCTCGAAGTGGGCGTGCAACGGAATTCCTTCAATCTCAAGGGTTTAACGTTAAAAACATGGTAGGCGGAATGCTTTCTTGGGAAGGAAACGTAGAATAATTTTTTTGATTAAATTAATACCCTAGGTGGTATCATAAGTGCGGAGGTCATAATATGGAGTTCATTAAAACTAACATGAAATTAGATGCAAAAGGATTAGCTTGTCCAATGCCGATTGTAAAGACTAGAAAAGCAATGAAGGATCTAGATAATGGACAAGTGATTGAGGTTCAAGCGACTGATAAAGGTTCAAAAGCAGACATTAAAGCTTGGGCGGAAAGCACTGGAAATCAATATTTAGGTACAATTGAAAATGGAGAAGTATTACTTCATTATTTAAGAAAATCTTCAGATGAAAATACAATTGAAAAAAGATTTGAAAACGTCATTTCGAACGATCAATTAAATCAAAAGCTACAAAACGAAAATATAATCGTTTTAGATGTAAGAGAAGAAGCAGAATATGTATTTAATCATATACCAAATGCGGTATCAATCCCTTTAGGTGAATTGGAGAACCGTATGACAGAATTAAATAAAGATAATGAAATATATATTGTTTGCAGAACTGGAAACCGTAGTGATCTTGCTGCTCAATTACTGTTTTCTAGCGGTTTTACTAATGTATTTAATGTCATTCCTGGAATGACTGAATGGTCTGGGAAAACAACGAGCATAAAAGGTTAATCTAATTTTTTTTGAATGAAAATATACTATAGGGGGTATAAGGTATGGCAGTCACAGCAATGTCTGCAAAAGAGATTACAAAAAAAATATTTGATAAAGAAGAACTATTTATTCTAGATGTACGAAATACTGATGATTATAACGATTGGAAAATAGAAGGTTCAAATTTTGAACATTTAAATATACCTTATTTTGATTTACTTGATGGGGTTGAAGATATTTTAGATAAGATACCTACAAGTAAAGATGTTTTAGTTGTGTGTGCTAAAGAAGGGTCTTCCATCATGATCGCAGAGATGCTTTCAGACGAGGGACTAGACGTAGCTTACCTTAAAGGCGGAATGAAAGAGTGGAGTGAACATCTAGAACCAGTAAAAATTGCAGATTTGAAAAATGGTGGAGAGCTGTATCAATTTGTCAGAATCGGCAAGGGATGTTTATCCTATATGGTGATCTCAAATAATGAGGCAGCTATATTTGATTCTACTCGAATGACGGATATCTACATTGATTTTGCAAATACAAAGAACGCAAAAATCACAAATGTATTTGATACTCACCTTCATGCAGATCATATTTCTGGTGGTAGAAAAATTGCTGAGATTACGGGAGCAACATACTGGTTACCGCCAAAGGATGCTAAAGAAGTTACTTTTGAATATAGTCCATTAGAAGATGGTAATAAGGTATTGATTGGTGAAACGTCAATCAATATCGAGGCTCTTTATTCACCAGGTCATACAATCGGATCAACGTCATTTGTTATTGATGAAAAGTTCTTACTTTCTGGTGATATTTTATTTATCGATTCAATTGGTAGACCTGATCTTGCTGGTATGGCAGAGGATTGGGTAGGGGACTTACGCGAAACCCTTTATAAAAAATACCGAAATTTATCGCTTGAATTAATTGTGCTTCCATCACATTTTATGGTGATTAGTGAATTGAACGAAGATGGTAGTGTTTATAAGAAACTAGGATATTTATTTGATCAGAATCATGGATTGAACATTGAGAGTGAAAGTGAGTTTAGAAAATTAGTAACTGAGAACTTACCACCACAACCAAACTCATATCAAGAAATCCGTGAAGTTAATATGGGCAAAATTAATTTAAATGAAGAAAAACAGAGAGAAATGGAAATAGGTCCAAATCGCTGTGCAGTACGATAATGAGACTTGGAGGAGAATAGAATGAAAACTACAAAATTATTAGATGCAAAAGGTTTAGCATGTCCAATTCCAATTGTAAAAACAAGAAAAGCAATTGCAGAGATTGAAGCAGGCGAAGTACTTGAAATTCATGTAACTGATAAAGGTGCTAAAAACGACCTTGCAGCTTGGGCTAAATCAGGTGGACACGAATTATTAAATTATACAGAAGAAGACAATGTTTTAAAATTTTGGATTAAAAAGGGATAAGTTAAAAGATTAATATGAAAAGGAGAGTTAAGAGTCACATCTCCTTTTCTATTATAGGGGGACTTAAAATGGAATGGACCTTAATTTTAGTACTTTTCTTAGTTGGTTTTTTTGGGTCCTTTATTTCAGGGATGGTAGGAATTGGTGGAGCGATTATAAATTATCCAATGCTCTTATTTATCCCTCCATTATTAGGATTTGCTGCTTTTACACCACATCAAGTCTCAGGTATAAGTGCTGTCCAAGTAGTATTTGCAACTTTAGGTGGGGTATTAAGTTATCGTAAAAGCGGTTATTTAAATAAAAAAGTTATATTAAGTATGGGAATAAGTGTACTAATAGGAAGTTTTCTTGGTGGATTTGGTTCAAATCTACTTTCAGAACATGGTATTAACCTTGTTTATGGTATTTTAGCAATGATTGCGGTCGTTTTAATGTTTATTCCTAGAAAAAACGTCGAGATGTCAGCAGATGGTCAAATTTCAATTAATGTTTGGCTTGCTTCAGGTTTGGCATTTATCGTTGGAATTAGTGCGGGTATTGTTGGTGCAGGAGGAGCATTTCTGTTAGTACCAATCATGTTAACAATCTTAAAAATACCAACTCGTGTGACAATTGCTTCGTCATTAGCCATTACATTTATCTCTTCAATAGGCGTAACGATTGGGAAAATCTCTACTGGTCAGGTTGAAATTTTGCCTACAATTATTGTTGTTATTGCAAGTTTAATTGCCTCACCATTAGGAGCAAAAATAGGCAAAAAAACAAAAACGCAGGTTTTACGAGGAATTCTGGCAGTATTAATTGGTTTTACCGCTTTGAAGATTTGGATTACGATTATTAAATCATGGATTAGCTGAATGAGTATTAACTGTAAAAAACAGAAAAACTATCTTGGGAGTTTTTCTGTTTTTTTATTGGTCCCTATTATGGTGGTACTTATTGCAATATTCTTAAATAAAATTTGCTAATCATGTACTAATTTAATTAAAATGGAACTAGTCGTTTTTTTTAATAGACTTAACTATAAAATTAAAATGAAATGGAGAATGGATTAAATGTCAAATCAAAATGAAACGAACGCTTTACCACCAAAAACATGTACGATTGAACGCCTTGTTACTCTTCAAGAGGATGTCAAAAAGGTATTAGCAGGACAAAAAACTGCTACTCGCCGAAACGGAAGATATGCAGATGTTGGGGAAGTGATGACCCTTCAAAATCACCAGTATGTTGTTGAAAAAGTTTATTCTCAATCCCTTGGTGAATTAACAGATGAGGATGCTAAGCAAGAAGGCTATGCGACAGTGGAAGAGTATAAGCAATCGATCTTATCAATCCATCCTGGAATGCCTTGGCTGCCAAAAATGAGGGTATGGGTTCATGAGTTTCGTCTCATCCAAGATTAATTTTTATGCTGTATAGACTGCTTCTTTACATACATATTGCTAGTGTAATTTTATCGATTGGTCCTTTTTTTGTATTGATTCCTATACTTAAAAAGCTGCATACCACACAGTCCGCGATACAACAGAGCTATTTGGATGTATTCCGGTTTGCTGTCAGATTGGCAAAGCATGCTGGGCATGTACTGGTTGGATCAGGGATCTTGTTGGTACTAGCGGGCCATTGGTCGTGGAAAACATCTTGGATTGTGATGACTATTCTTCTTTTGGTGAGTTCATTATTTTTCCTAGCTAGAGCCTTTTCACCGACCATTCGGAAATTCAGTGAACCAACCCATGACGGGAGAATGTTGATTCAGAAGCTTCGTCGATCTATCTGGATTTACATCGTTCTTTTGATGATCATGCTATGGTTCATGGTGGTAAAGCCTACATTATGGTAGGCACAATTCAAAAAAGCAGACAAGTTCTATTCTTGTCTGCTTTTTTTCCTTCTTTTAAATGAATTACTAATAAAAACTAAAAAATGTGTATCTAGACCTATTCCAAACGGTTAATGAAATAAGTTTCTTGATTTGAATATGAAGGACCTAAGACTTATGCCAAACAGTGTGTTTAATAAAATTACTATTATCAAAACTCAATTTTGACTAAAAAATTTAAAAATAGTTCTTGACGGATTATAAAAAGAGAGATAACATGAACACAATAATTTAAAAACTTAATAAATTCTATTACTTATCCAGAGAGGTGGAGGGACTGGCCCTGCGATACCTCGGCAACGGGTTTGTTGTTTCGTAACAAATACCGTGCTAATTCCTGCAAATCGTTCATGCGATTTGAAAGATAAGAAGTAAAGTGGCTTATATATTATAACCCCTCTTCTTATCTGTTTTCTTGGATAAGAAGAGGGGTTTTTTGATGAGGTGCTAAAGGAGAAAAAGGGGGAAATATTGTTATAAAACCTAGTTTTCAAATCTGTTTACTTAGTTATGATGAATTGAAATAACTTGCATTGGAGGAAGTAATTTGATTGAAATTAAAAATGTCTCCAAGGTTTATCCTGGAAGGCCACCAATTAAAGCTTTAAATAATATTAATATGAAAATTGAGAAAGGGGAGATCTTTGGGATCATTGGTTTTTCCGGAGCAGGAAAAAGTACATTGATTCGTTGTTTAAATAGACTTGAAGAACCATCAAAAGGATCAGTTCTCATTGATGGATTGGATCTAATGACATTAAAAGATGAAGAATTACGTAAGACACGTAGAAAAATTGGAGTCGTATTCCAACATTTTAATCTACTTTCTGCCAAAACGGTATTTGATAATATAGCAATGCCGCTATATCTAGAAGGAAAAAAGAAACGAGATGTCCAGGAAAAGGTAATGGAGTTAATTGAATTTGTAGGACTTACAGGGAAGCAAGATGTATTTCCGGGCCACTTATCGGGAGGACAAAAGCAAAGAGTGGGGATTGCAAGGGCACTCGTAACAGATCCAGATCTTTTGCTATGTGATGAAGCTACATCTGCATTAGACCCTGAAACAACAAAGAATGTATTAGAGCTTTTAAGGAAGGTAAATAAATCCTATAATCTTACAATTTTCCTTATTACCCATGAAATGAGTGTAATTCGTGATCTATGCGATAAAGTGGCCGTCATTGATAATGGTGAAATTGTAGAAGAAGGTAATGTTTACGACGTATTTACGAATCCACAAAAAAGTATTACAAAGAATTTTGTTAACACAGTATTACAAAATGAGGTGCCATCTAAGTTATCGAAATCATTATCAAAGGGAAAATATTATCAATTAGTCTTCCTAGGTGACAAGGCAGGTAACCCATTATTATCAGAGGTTCTTAAAAAATTCGATATCCATTTAAATATTCTTTATGGATCCATTACAGAGCTACAAGAAAGACCTTATGGGAATTTGCTTGTGGCACTAGAAGGAACAAAAGAGGAAAGCGCAAAAGCTATAAAATTTATTTCGGAAAAGGGGATAGACGTAAGGGAGGTTGAGTTAAATGGAGCTTAATTGGGAATTCTTTTGGCCGCAGTTTTTGCAGGCAACTCAAGATACATTTCTAACTGTGCTAGGGTCATTTATTTTTGGCACAATCATAGGATTGCCGTTGGGTATAATCCTAGTTGTAACAAGGCCAGGTCATATAATGGAAAACAAACCTTTATTTACGTTGTTAAATACCATTATAAATATTGTTCGATCTGTACCATTTATTATTTTACTAGTTGCCATTATACCGTTTACTAGATTATTGACGGGAACGTCCATTGGTGTAATTGCAGCAATTGTTCCGCTTTCAATCTTTGTAGGACCTTATTTGGCAAGATTGATTGAGAATTCCATGCTAGAAGTTGATAAAGGGGTGCTAGAAACAGCCTATTCAATGGGAGCAACAAAGTTTCAAATCATCGTGAAGTTTATTTTACCTGAAGCGATTCCATCGTTGATTCTATCATTTACAACTGCAACGATTGGATTGATTGGATCGACTGCGGCAGCTGGTGCCGTTGGTGCTGGGGGATTAGGTGACTTAGCTATTACATATGGTTATCAGCGCTTTGAAACATTGGTTATTGTCATTACAGTTGTATTACTAGTAGTTATTGTTCAACTCATACAAAGTTTAGGAAATACGTGGTCAAGATATGTAAGGAGGAAAAGAGGATGAAAAAGTTTTTTACTATTTTTGCAGCATTATTATTAACGGTTTCGGTATTATCAGCATGTGGTTCTAAAGCATCATCAGGTAACGGAAAGGAGAGAACGGTTAAGATTGGTATTAACGGTGATGACTATGAACTTTGGAATATTGTACAAAAACAAGTAAAAAGTGAAGGCATTAAATTGAAAATTATTTCATTTTCAGATTATGTTCAACCTAACACAGCACTTAATGACGGTAGTCTTGATTTAAATGCTTTTCAAACGATTACGTATATGAACCAATTTAAAGGTGATCATAATTTAGATATTTCTGCGATTGGCTCGACGGTGATTGCGCCAATGGGAATTTACTCACATAAGTTTAAAAAGTTAAGTGATATTCCAGATGGAGCAACTATTACGATACCAAATGATGTTACGAATGCAGGCCGTGCACTTAAACTATTACAATCTTCAAAGTTAATTAGTTTAGTAGATAATTTTGACCCTAAAGGAAGTATTGAACAAATTAAAGATAATCCTAAGCATCTAAAAATCAAACCGATTGCTGCAGGGCAAACAGCTAGATCATTGGATGATGTGGCAGCAGCTATCATCAATAATGGATTTGCCGTTCAAGCCGGCTTAGACCCCGCAAACGATCCACTTTATAAAGAAGATCCAAATGATAAAGCAGCTATGCCGTATATCAATGTTATTGCATCTCGTACGAAGAATAAAAATGACAAGGATTTTTCAAAGATTGTAAAGGCTTATCAATCAAAAGAAGTTCATGATTACATTATTAAACGTGACAAAGGCGCTACGGTTCCAGTAGTCATTTCGGTTGATAAAATTAAAAATCTATAAAGCTAGTTCATGCTTATTTAAAAGAATGGAAGGGAGATCAGTTTAAATGACAGTTAAAATTGAAACACAAAGAGAACAAATTGTGAAAAGTATTGAGGAATCGAAGGAAGTTTATCTTGAAATTAGCCACAAGATTCATGAGAAACCTGAAATTGGCAATCAAGAATTTTTTGCATCAGAAACACATACTAAAATTCTAGTAGAAGCTGGTTTCGATGTAACACGTAATATAGCGGGGCATGAAACAGGCTTTGTAGCAAGGAAAAAGTCATCTAAGCAAGGACCGACCATCGCTTTTTTAGCAGAATACGATGCACTACCTGGTCTTGGTCATGCATGCGGACATAATATTATTGGAACAACAAGTGTGGCAGCAGGAATCGCTCTTGCTGAAGTTATTTCTGAGACCGGAGGAGAGGTTGTCATATTTGGAACACCTGCAGAAGAGGGGGGACCAAATGGAAGCGCTAAGGGGAGTTTCGTAAAACACGGATTACTAGAAGGTGTTGATGCAGCACTTATGCTCCACCCAAGTGGTAAAACAGGTTTATCGAGTCCAACTTTGGCAGTAGATCCATTAGACTTCCATTTTTATGGAAGAGCTGCCCATGCTGCTGGATCACCAGAACATGGAATTAATGCTTTAGATGCAGTAATCCAATTATTCAATGGAATTAATGCCCTTCGTCAGCAACTTTCTAGTGATGTACGCATACACGGAATTATTACTCATGGAGGCGATGCACCAAATATTATTCCAGAATATGCTTCAGCAAGATTTTTCATCCGTGCCAGTACTTGGAAGCGTACAGAGGAAGTATCAACTAAAATTCGAAATATTGCCGAAGGAGCAGCACTTGCAACTGGTAGTACAGTGAAAATTGAAAGATTCCAAAATGAAGTCCATGATTTTATTATCAATCAATCTCTTGATGAGATTGTAGGTGAAGAACTAAGCTTATTGGGTGAAGAAGTAAATGGCAAAAGTGGTGGTCTTGGATCCACTGATGCAGGAAACGTAAGCCATGTTGTTCCTACTTCTCACGCATATATTAAAATTGGACCTGATGATTTAATAGCTCATACGAATGAATTCCGTGAAGCTGCAAGGTCGCCACTTGGTGATCATGCTCTAGTAACGGGGGCAAAAGCATTGGCTCTTACGGGCTATCGTTTAATTACCGAAAAAAACCTTTTGGAAAAGGTTCAAAACGAATTTCAACAAACAGAAAAATAGTTAGATTGAACGGTCAGAAAGATGGACTGAATTACCATCTTTTTGATCGTTTTATTTTTGATAGCTAATACTAATGCTGTTATTTGTTCTATTTATATAGAAGTCTTCTGTTAACTCCTTCGTAAATAATATAGATTTACTTTACCCCATTTCAATTTTATCAAAACGTAATCTAAGTTTTACTAAATCTTAAATTTTAAAGATTAAACTAAAACTAAGATATGTTTTCGTTAAGTTTATCACTCTATAAATCTTTGATTGGGGTAATTTAATATGGTCTCTTTAAGTAAAGTAAATGATTTATCAGATGAAAGTGTTAAATATGCACAACAGCATCTAGCTAATGAAAGGACATATTTAGCATGGTTGCGAACTGCAATCTCAATTACTGGTGTAGGGTTTTTAACAACTTCACTACACTTTACAATTAAAATTAGTGATAACCAATTCATTAATACATTAGCAATTTTTCTTGGCATATATGCATGTGTTGTTGGTTTTATTACGGGTGTATTAGCTACTATTCAGTACAGTAAAAAGCGGAAAGAAATTCAAAATGGAAAATTTTTACCTACTCATAATTCAATTATTCTTGTATCAATTCTATTTTCTTTTTTAATATTCATGATTGTGTTGTATTTGTCATTATTATTATTTAAATAGACCCGAATCTTTTCAGTATTTTCTCTCTAGTTTTTATAGGGATATTTTTATAAAAATCGAATATTACATAAAGTGGACACTAAAATGAATGGAGTGATTAATATTTTCTATCCTGAGTCTCGGTTTGAATCGATTAATGGAATGGAGCTTCATTTTGCAGAATGGGGAGAAAGAAAAAATCCAACAGTTGTTTGCTGGCATGGTTTAACTAGAAATGGTAGGGATTTTGATATTTTAGCTCGTCATTTAGCTAAGGATTATCATGTAATTTGCCCAGATACGATAGGACGAGGATTAAGTCAGTGGAGCACCTCTCCTGAGCAAGATTACTGTTTTGAAAACTATGTAAATATAGCGATTGGTTTATTAGACCGTTTAGAAATTGAACAAGTTCGTTGGGTAGGGACTTCGATGGGTGGAGCAATTGGAATGCGACTTGCTGGTACGCCGAAACATCTAAATCGTATTTCCCATTTAGCATTAAATGATATTGGGGCAGGAGCTTCAGAAAACCAACCACAAGATATTGAAGGAATTAAGAGAATTATTAGCTATGTTGGAACACCACCTCAATTTAAAACATTTACTGAATTGAAGAATTACTATAAATTAATTTATCATTCATTCGGTGTTTCGAGCGAAGAAGAATGGAATGATTTTACGCAAAACTCTTGCCGTAGAAGAGATGAGGGTGGAATTGGCCCTGATTATGATCCAAAGATTGCTTTACAATTTCAGCATACAGAAGATTTAACTTTGTGGAATTACTGGGAGGCTATTCAATCAAAAATTTTACTTATTCGAGGAGAAGTTTCGGATGTCTTGCCACTTGATGTAGCATTAAAAATGAAGGAAACCCAGAAGTTTCAAATGGAAACAATACCTAAAGTTGGTCATGCACCTGCATTAAATACGAATGAGCAAATTTCAATCATTGATGAATTTTTAAAAAAAGCTTAGGCAATATACGATATTTAGTCTGAAAATGGGGCTGTCCTAGAAAGTCGGTTTAACTGACACAGGGGCGTCCCCTTTATTTGTAAAAAGAACGCATCAATTTTAATGTACTTACGTTTCGTGTTCCTGGTAGTAGTGGGAGGTATCTCAGATGCGTTTTCATTTGTAGTTGAGATTTAAAGAAAATGTAGGTGGTTTTTATCAATTTTTTTATTCGATTTTGTATGAATTAAAGGGTTTTCCAATCGAAAGTATCAACAATCTTACAATTTTAAGGTCATATTACCTTTACTGGTATGGGTAATTTCTATTCATATTTGCGATTCTCTCGGATTTAATTGCAGTTTTACAAATTTTAATTGCGATTCTCTATTTTTAATTGCAGTTTTGCCAATTTTAATTGCGATTTTCAGATTTTATTTGCAGTCCGCTGTTTATTTGCAACTTTTCATCCTTTATTTGCGCAGATGCATCCCTTATTTGCAGTTCAAACTTTAAACACCATAGAATTAGACTTTGTTAGACAAGCTAGTATGTTTTATCATCAAAAATTAAATTTTAATAAACATAAAAAAACAGAAAANNNTTTTCTGTTTTTTTATGTTTCAAGAACCCCTGTACTTGATATATAAATATTAAATTTTGGATGGATTTGAATTGTAGGATATTTTTTGTCCCAGTCCAATGATTTCCATAGGTTAGGATTATGCTCCTTAATGTATCGTCCAACACCTATAACATCGCTATTTGCTTGTTGAGTTTGCTTAATTACGTCTTTTGCTCTTTTATTTAAATCTTTTTCAATCATTGACTTTATTTCTTTTTTAGATAAATGTTGTCTATTTGTAGATTCAGCAATTCTTAATTTTACTTTTATTGGAATATCAACATCAATTTTAGTATTTGACGCATGGACAATCAATTTTCTCGAAGGCCTGCGTATTTCGTAGGATAGAATATTGTATGGTGATACATTTGAATTTTCTTTTTCTATCCTAGTAGAGAGTAAACTAGTAGTGTTAAACTGATCCATCATCATCAACATTAACGGAGCATCAGATTTTTCAATATATTTACCAGTGTAAGATCCTTTATGAAATAGTCCAGCTCCTAACACACCAACATGTTTATCCTTTGTTTCATCAATTACAGGTAATACTAAGTCAATCCCAACATCTGTAATCAGTGTAAATACTTTCTGAAGATCCATATTTGGAATAATTGATAATCTTTTTGCTCGATCCACTGTTTCATTAATAATAAATGAAATTGGTTTATTCACGTTTTCTAATGTTAGAATATCTTTTGCTTGTTGTTTGTTCGTTACAACAACATTCACATTTACATTTGTAAATGGAGTACGGTTAAACTGGTCTAAGATAAATTGGAATTTTTCTTTCGAGAAATCTTCTCCTAATAAGAAAAGTCTTGTTTTAGCAGTTTCAATTCCACCAGGTAAAACCGTTTGAACTTTCACTGCGGCATCAGTTATTGAATCTGCTTCTGTAGTAATTAATTCATTTTCTAAATCAAATGCCCCAGTTCCTTTACCAATAATATTTAAAATTGAAGCATTTAATTCAATTTTATGATCTTGTTTAATGTCAAAACCTAGTCCATTAATTAACATTCGATCTTTTATTGGTCTCTGATCCCAGCAACCAGTACATATTACAGTAACGAAAAGTAGGGAGAGCAAACTGGTTAATTTTTTTATCAAGTTATCAACCTTCTTACTTTATTTACGATAAATAATAGGCACGGAATGACGATGATGAAAATAGTGTCAAAGTATATACTGATTCGTAGAAATTGTATTTTGTCTATAATTGGTATTGAAAATATAGGATATGTACAAATCAAAATGAAAGAGATGACGATAACAATTAAAGTGCGATTTTGAAATTTAGTTTTGAACTGTTTTAGAATGCCATCGCTAAGAATATAGAAATAAATAATAATTGATAAAGCGATTATGATTGTCCAAAAACTTAGTAAAATAATATGAAGATTTTCGACCATTTGTAGCTGATAGCCTTTGATAATATAGAGTATTGGGTACGTTATCTTTGTACTTTGGTAGTGACTTAGTGATACATAGCATGTCAATACAACAAATGTAAATAAGATTGTTGAAACTAGGTTGGCCATTGAAATAGTAAATAGCTTCTTTTTTGTCTTTTCAAAATGAGTGGATAGGAAGAGAAACACTTCAAATCCTAACATGTTTACAAATGATGAGCTCATTCCCGAGCTGATCTTTCTAATCCCACTACCGCCAACTGGAAGTAATCTACCAAAATGAGCATCTTTATAAGCAAACATTAAAAAGAGAATGACAAAAATAAAGATAAACGAAAAGGATAAAAAAGTTCGTCCAATCGTTTGAATATCTTCTTTGGCAATAAAAATTGCTGTAAGTATGAATAGACAGAAAATAATCCAAGGAGGAGTATTTGGAAACATCCAATTATTAATAACGTCAACAAACTCGATTGATAATTTGATACAAATATAAAAAAAGTATAAAAAATAACAAGCATTAATGAAGTTGCCAATATAAGTAGTCATTAACGTTTTTGTATACTCAGTAAAGGCTTTATCTGGAAATGACTTATACAAGCTGTAATAGATGAACAAAAGAACTTGGATGAAGACACCTGTCAGCAAAACTGAAATCCATCCATCAGGTCCGGCTTTTTTATAAACAGTATAAGGTAGTTGAGAAATCGTAACACCAAATTGTGTAGTCAGAATGATAAAGAATAAGTGTTTATTTTTAATCATGTTTTTTTACCTTTTTACTATTAAGAAGTGTAAATTCTTTAAAGCCTGGATTTTCAACATAACGCTCGCCGAACAACTTGATTTTAGAAAGATGGCAGACAATCATTAACATTCCAAAGGAGATCCCTAAAAATCCAAATATTGAAGCTAGTATTGTAAGTGGAAGGCCAATTAATCTTGCAGCCGTTGACATTTCTTTCACTGGAATTGTAAAAGATGCAACAGCGGTTAAGGCTATTACTACAATCATTGAATTTGATATTAAATTTGTTTGGACAATAGATGTTCCAATCACAATCGCACCAACCGTACCAATTGTTGAACCTACTGCTTGTGGTAAACGTAAGGATGCTTCTCTTAAAAGCTCTAAGAAAATTTGCATCGTAAGGGCTTCTAAAAGCGGAGGTAAAGGTACATTTTCTACCGATAATTTAAGAGTATAAAATATTCCAATTGGTAAAATATTTGAATGAAATGCAGTAACTGCTATATAGAATGCTGGTAATAAGACGGACATCCAAAAAGCAATAATCCTAATTGCATAAAAAAATGCGCCAAGCAACCACCGTAAATTAAAATCCTCGGGACTTTGAAAAAAACTATATAAATTAGAAGGAAATAATAATGCATTTGGGTCGTTATCTAGTATTATTGCTGGCTTACCTTTTAATAAATGCTGAAATGTACGATCAGGTCTCTCTGTACGCATTACTTGAGGGAATGGCGAAAAAGGAGATTCCTCTAGTAAAGTATGTACTTGGATAGATTCTACATAAGGTTTAGATTCAAGGGTTTTTAAGTTTTTCTCTAACTTTTCTATCATGTTTTTTGGAATTAGCGTATTAATATAAAACAATGAAAGAGTAGTAGGAAACTGTGACCCTAATGTCATATTTTTAATGACAAGTTCTTTAGAGCGAATTCTTTTTCGGATTAATGTAGTATTTGTTTTTAAACTTTCAACGAAGCTATCGTGCGTTCCAGCAATAACACGTTCTGAACTAGATTCTTCAATCGAACGATCAATTTTTTGAGATATCGAAAAGGCAATTCCTTTTTCTCCATAAATAATAGCTACATTGCCATCAATTATTGCTTGAATGCAATCTTCTTTCGAATGTAATTCCATCGTTTGTAAAACACTGGATTCTACTTTATCTTCTTTTGGATTATAGATGATTTTTTGTAGTAAATGGGTTTGAACATCATCAGAGTCTATCATCGTATCTAAATAGCAAAGATGAAGAACTTTACCATCACATATAAATTTTCGGTATTGAAAATCAGCACTTGAATGAAATTCATCTTTTAAGTCCTGAATAAAAGGGATTGTTTCATTTTCCTTCAAAGTGCATCAACTCTTCACTATATTAATAGTATGAGTCAGCAAATAAATGGTTATGTATGGAAATTTACCTAACTGTGAATAAAAAAAGATTGAACCAATGTCATATAAACATCTGTTCAATCTTTTTTTTATTTAAAGAATGTTGCCCAAAGTAAATATACATTTAATACTGCAATAACTGAAGCAATCGTCCAAGCTACTGACTTGAGCCAAGTTTTATTAACAAATTTACCCATTTTCTTAGCATCACTAGTGAACATAACTAGTGGTATAACCGCGAAAGATAACTGTAAAGATAAGATTACCTGACTTAGTATTAATAAATCAGCAGTTCCTTTTGACCCGTAAAAATAAGTGACTATAAGAGCTGGTGTAACAGCAATTAAACGAGTAATTAATCTTCTTATCCAAGGTTTAAGCTTAATATTTAAAAAGCCTTCCATTACAATTTGCCCAGCTAGAGTACCAGTTAAAGTAGAATTTTGACCTGAAGCTAATAATGCCAATCCAAAAAATGTACTTGCTAAAGTCGTTCCGAGTAATGGAGTAAGAAGCTGGAATGCATCCTCAATTGATGCAACACTTGTATGACCCGATTTGTAGAAAGTTGAAGCAGCTAATATTAAGATCGCTGCGTTTACAAACAATGCAATCATCAATGCAACTGTTGAGTCAATTGTTGCAAATTTAATCGCTTCTTTCTTACCAGCATCTGATACATCAAACTTTCTAGTTTGAACGATTGAAGAGTGAAGATATAAGTTATGAGGCATAACAGTTGCCCCTAAAATTCCTAAAGAAATATAAAGCATTTTTGGATCTGTAATAACTTGAGAACTTGGAATAAATCCACCAAATACAGCTTTTACATCAGGTTGAGACATAATCAATTCAAAAACAAAACTACCAGTAATTAATATGATTAATGAAATAACAAAAGCCTCGATATACCTAAATCCTTTATTTTGTAAAAGTAAAACAATGAATATATCTAAAGTTGTCAAACAAATTCCATAAAACAACGGAATACCAAATAATAGATTTAAAGCGATGGCTGACCCTATTAATTCAGCTAAGTCACATGCAGCAATTGCAGCTTCACAAAGCACCCAAAGCATAAATGATACAGGTTTACTGAAGTGGTCTCGACATGCCTGAGCTAAATCTCTACCGGTAACGATACCTAATTTAGCAGCTAATGATTGTAGAATGATGGCCATAAGATTAGAAATTAAAATAACAGATAATAAATTGTAATTAAAAGCAGATCCACCTGCTATTGAAGTTGCCCAGTTTCCAGGGTCCATATATCCAACTGCAACTAAATATCCTGGGCCAGCAAATGCTAGAAACTTACGAAAATTACTAGCTTTCTTTGGAACCGATAATGAACGATGAACCTCTTGCAAACTAGGTTGTGTATGTTCCTGTCTCCATCCAGCTTCTTTATATATGACTTTTTCTTGTGATTCTTGTGACATGTTTCCCACCACCTGTTTTATTGTACACATCAAATAGTTTTTCCCTAGGGAAAGTTTTTTAAATTATATGCTGATTTTAACACAATAGTTCCCAAATGTAATAAAAAATTTTTGATAACTTCGTAAATTTTTAGTAAACAGATAATATACGTAGAATATTTTCGTTTTCTTTTGTTTCTGCTTTTTTAATATTTCTTATGCAATTCTTCAGATAGTTCTTTTTTTTAATATACTGAAGTTTATTAACGAGTTAATTATTTTCAAGTGTGATATACTAGTCAAAAAATTCAGTTATATCCGGGAGAGAGTTCTATGAAGTTTGTATTAGTATTTGGGCCTCAAGCAGTCGGAAAAATGACTGTAGGGCATGAACTAGAAAAAATAACAGATTTAAAATTGTTTCATAATCACATGACAATCGATTTAGTTAGTAAGTTTTTTGATTATGGAACAAAGGAAGGAAGTAGATTAGTTAATTTATTTCGAAATGAAATATTTGAAGAGGTGTCTAAAAGTAACTTATACGGCATGATTTTTACTTATGTTTGGGCTTCCGATCTAAAATCTGATTGGGAATATGTCGAGAAAGTTTGTACCATATTTGAGTCAAAAGAGGCGACAACTTATTTTGTTGAACTTGAAGCAGAACTCGATGAGAGACTTGCACGAAATAAAACTCCGCACAGATTAGAACATAAGCCAACAAAAAGAGACATTGAATGGTCTGAAGATAATTTATTGAAGACAATGGAAAAATTTAGGTTAAATTCAATAGAAGGGGAAATTCAGAAGGAAAATTATCTAAAAATAAATAACACAAATATGAGTGCAGAGGAAGTTGCTAAATTAATAAAAGAAAGATTTGATTTGTAAGTAATAATTAATAGATTCACTTCTAACTTTCATTTTAATAATGTTTTCCCATTATTGTAGAAAATTGCTTTTGTGAATAAAAAAGTTTTTTCTAACGATAACGAATAGATTTATCCGTTTAATTTTACTTCATCACAACTTTGCAACTGTTAACTTACACCTACTTAATTGACAAGCTTCGTAAGCAAAGTGGTCAGCTTCTTAAGGGAAAGTTAAACCACCTAATTAGTATATTAGGTGGTTATTTGTTATGTATTAGTTGTTGTTAGGATCAGTGTCGTCGTAGTATGTACCGCCACCAGTTTGAGCATTAAATGTCCAATCAACTTTTAATTTATCGCCTTGGAATTCATTTTGATCTTGTCCATTATCAATAAATTCAAATAATACGAATATCTTTTCCTTTTGACCTGCTGGAATTCCATCTGGAACCTTCGTACTTCCAACAAATCCTTGGATTTCTGTTAAATCTGGCGTTTGATTTTGTAAGTCATATAATGATGTTTCAACGATCTCATTTGTAGCACTGCTAGTGTTGTACATAATTGTAACTTTAATATTCTTAGCTAAATCTTCAGTGTTATCATTTTTTACGTCTTGGATTTGATATTTAGTGTTTAATAGAACTTTATTAATATCTAAAGTACCATTGTTTTCTAAAGTAAACTCACGATATACTTCATCACCTGGTTTTAAATTACTAATGTTTACAACAGCATTAGGGTTCATACTTAAGTCTAGTGTACCAGATGCAAATGTGTTATCAGTTTTAATTGTATCGCTAAAATACGCAAATGTACCTCCACTAATTAACGATAATCCAACTGCTCCACTCATTACTACTTGACCAATTCTCTTAGTAAAACTCATTCCATGTTCCCCCTTAAGGTTAAGTTATTAAACTCTTAAGCTTTTATAGTGCTTAAGAGATCTAACAGATTTTTTAACTCAGAGTAAGAACTGTTCTGTGATGTTTTCATTATCGAGAACTCCTTCGCAAAAAGCCCTGTTGGAATCCATTATTACTTAATTTTCAGAAAATTAAAACCGGGTTATTTTGATTAGAAATTCATGAAATTTTTATCGAATTTAAACGTAAAAAGACAAAATGCAAGGTAAATACTTGCAAAAAAGAACCCGCCCTTGACATATTGATTTAAAACATTATTTTCTGAATAATTAGAAATGTGGTTGCAACACAATTCAAATAAGGGGTGAATGTTTTGAAAATGAAAAATGAAAAAAGAATGAGAAAGAAGACTATTCCAGCTGTTATGGCTTTAACTGTTGCTTTTTCAGGTGGATTAACAACTTTACCTTCATTTGTAAATGTAAAAGCAAGTGCAGCAACAGTTAATGAAGCATTGAGTAAAGAAGAAGTAGTAAAAGCATACCTTAATTCAAAACTTGATAGTGGATTTACTAAATCTGTAACACCTTATGATCAATTCAAAATTATAAGCGAACAAACGGATAGTACGACCAATACATACCATGTAAGAACTGTCGAACAGTATAAAGGAATACCAATCTATGCCTCTGGACAGACTGTAGCGTTAGATGAGAATAATAACGTAATTGCCTCATTTGGTAATGTAACGAAAAATTTAAGTCGTTCTATAATTCCAAGTGAAGCAGCAATTTCTGAGGAAGAAGCGGTTAGTATTGCAAAATCAAAGGTAGAAGATCAAATTGGTGAAGTTAAACGATACGATGGAATTGATACAGAATTAACGCTTTATCCGTTTAAAGGTAAGTACTATTTAACTTATTTAGTAAAGGCATCAACTTCAGTTCCAGCACCTGGATATTTTCACTATTTTGTAGATGCGACAAATGGACAAATCGTTGATAGCTTTAATGCAATTGATTATGCTTTACCAGAGGTGACTCCAGTAGCGGGTAGAGGACTGGATGTAAATGGAAAAATGCAATCATTTGCTGCTGTGAAAGATCTTAAGACAGGTACAAGTTATTTACATGGTGCCTCTGTATATGGATCATCTCCTAGCACACTTAATACTGTTCTTTTGAATACATATGATGCTCATCGTATGCCAGAAACAGCATTTATCCTTCTTTCAGGTTTATTAGGGTTTACTGGATTTGAAGTACAAACAAATAGTTCATCTAACTTTTTCTATGACCCAGCTGCGGTATCTGCTCATATGAATGCTGATAAAATTAATAAGTACTATCAACTATCGGTGAAGCGTAATAGTTTAGATGGGAAAGGTATGTCATTAACAAGTACAGTACATGTTGGTTCGAAGTGGAATAATGCTGCTTGGAATGGAAAGCAAATGTTATATGGTGATGGCGATGGTATTGTCCTTGGTTCGTTAGCTGGAGGATTAGATGTAACAGGACATGAAATGACTCACGGTGTTATTTCAAATTCAGCGAATTTAACATATAAAGGGGAGTCAGGGGCTCTTAATGAATCAATTGCCGATATTTTTGGACAATTAGCGCAGGATTATTTAGAGTATCAAACAATCGCTACAACAGACCCTAAATGGGAAATGGGAGAAACGATCTATACTCCAACCAAGCCTGGTGATGGGGGACTTCGTTCTCTAAGTGATCCAGGTTCTAAACGTGTTAGTACAACCTATATGCCTTCTGGTTACTATCCGGATACGTATGATGAGCGATACTTAGGTGATTTAGATAATGGTGGAGTTCATATTAATAGTGGAATTAACAACAAGGCTGCTTATTTAATTGCAAAGGGCGGTACGAATAATGGATATACTATTAAAGGATTGGGTAATGCAACCTTACAACAAATATTGTATCGTGCTTTAACCCTTCATTTAACTCCTGCCTCTAACTTTAAAGATATGCGTGAGGCTCTAATTCAGTCTTCTAGAGAGATGTATCCTGACAAAAATGGAGTGCCTTCTGCACAAACAAAGGCAGTAATGGATGCATATTCTTCTGTAGGTATAAATTAATAAGAATCAACTTCTTAGACCAAACCGCGCAAGCGATTTGGTCTTTTAAATAAGTACTTTTTTCAAAACTTATAGAAATAGAATAGGAAGAATGAACTTCTTTAAGAGGAGTATAAAATGAAGAAACTATTTATTTTCTTTTCAATATTTTGGTTAACTGCATGTGAAAACAACTCTTTATCAATTGTTGTAAAAGAGTATGATGTGGGTAAGTTGAATATAAAATTTAGTGAGAACAAAGCATATAATATAGGAGCTAATTACAAAGGTATGCCAGTCTTTAAGGATACTAAAAAGGCATTAAAACAAGCTAAATTAGACTATAAAGAAGCCTTTAAGGCAATAGCTCTTGAATACAAATTAAAGCCGATCAGTCATCATAATTATAAAGAGTACGAAGTGTACAGCTGGCAAACTACGGTTATGAATGAAAGAATTCAAAAGCAATGCGTGGACATTTCAAAATTTTTGGATATATACGAGAATAGCTTTCCATAGCAAAGGAGATTAAAAGGTTAAAAAAATAAAACCACCTAACTAATCTATTAGGTGGTTTTATTTTTAGTTGTTGTTAGGATCAGTGTCGTCGTAGTATGTACTTCCGCCAGTTTGAGCGTTAAATGTCCAATCAACTTTTAACTTATCGCCTTGGAATTGATTTTGGTCTTGTCCATTATCAATAAACTCGAATAATACGAAAATCTTTTCCTTTTGACCTGCTGGAATTCCATCTGGAACCTTCGTACTACCAACAAATCCTTGAATTTCTGTTAGATCTGGTGTTTGATTTTGTAAGTCATATAAAGTCGTGTCAACTATCTCATTTGTAGCACTGCTAGTGTTGTACATGATTGTTACTTTAATATTCTTTGCTAAATCTTCATTGTTATCATTTTTTACATCTTCAACTTGATATTTAGTGTTTAATAAAACTTTATTAATATCTAAAGTACCATTATTTTCAAGCGTAAATTCACGGTAGATTTCATCACCAGGTTTTAAATTACTAATGTTAACTACAGCATTAGGATTCATACCTAAGTCTAATGTACCTGCTGCAAACGTATTATCAGTTTTAATTGTATCGCTGAAATACGCAAATGTACCTCCACTAATTAACGATAATCCAACTGCTCCACTCATTACTACTTGACCTATTCTCTTAGTAAAACTCATTTCATTTCCCCCTTAAGGTTTATTTATTAAACTCTTAAGCTTTTATTTTGTACTTAAGAGATCTAACCAACTTTATCCTGCAGTTTTTTGCTCAAACTCTTTCTTTAATTGAAACAAATTGCGTATTGCTGAAAGAGTTAGAAGAAGCCCTGGAACAATTAACAATAGTGCAGATCCAGCTTTTGAGCTTACAAAATTTAATGCATAACCAACATATGGAATCGTGAAATTCGAATATTTTCCTACGATATTCTGAGGGGACACGGTCCATAAGTCTTGGGCGTTATTGTTATCACCTTTTGTTTTATAGGAAATTTCACCATTTTTTTTATGGACAGCTGCTATTCTGTGAGTGATCAGCTTATTGTCCATGTGAAAGGTAACAATATCACCTTTCTGATAAGTTGAAGGATTTGCTCCTAGCTTAATGGCAATTATTGAGCCCGTATGAAAGGTAGGTTCCATTGATCCGGATAAAACAGCTTTTAATTGATAGCCTAAAATGGTGGAATCACCACCTGTAAACCTAGAAGAAATCACAATAAAAGCTAAGAAGCACAAGATGACAATAGAAATACTTTTAAAAATATTACCTACAATTGATAAAACTTTCTTCAACATGAGATATCACCTATTCGTTTTGAGTTGTATTTGCAGAATTATTAGAATTTTAATTTTGGTTTGAAACTGTATCGGAATTATTTGAATCGTGCTTTAGAGTTGGATCTTTATCAGAATCGAGCTTTAGAGTTGAAACTGTATCAGAATCATTTGAATCGTGCTTTAGAGTTGAATCTGTATCAGAATTATTTGAATCATGCTTTAGAGTTGAATCTTTTTCAGAATTATGACTTTTATTTGATTCTGTATCATTTTTAGGTTCAATAATATCGTTATTAATCTTCTCCTTACTTTCATTTAGCTCGGTTTGAATTGTGGATTTAATACTTTCTATTTTTTGTAGATTAATTGTTTCATTTACTTGAAGAATTAGTTTGTTAAGAGCTTGGTAGCCTTTTCTCTCAAATTCATAACTACTTTGTTCAGTTTCTGGAAGTTCATGGATTTGATTATGATAGGTGTCCATTTGGTCTTGAATGGTATGTAAACTTTGTAATTCACCATATAATTCATGTTCCTCATTAAGAACATTTGTAAGTAACTTGGACAATTCAGGTTCGCTACCAGATAGTGTTGCTTCCATAATCGATTCATATAATTGATTAGCTCTTGTTGAATGATCTTTTGCAGCTGTTGCTAGTTGTTGAATTGTTTTAGGAAACACAATTGCGGCAGAAACGACTTGTTCTGATGAAGCCTGACTAGAAAATGTTGCCTCGGTTTGACCAACTGTTTGCATTGCTAAGTAAAATTGAATCGAACATAAACTTACTATTATGTAGACTTTTTTCATTGGTTGTTTCAAATTTTCACTCCTTTGCAAAAGCCCTGTTGAAATTCATTATTGCTCAGTTATCAGAAAATTGAAACCGGGTTATTTTCGGACTAATTATAGGTAGTATTTTGTCGTAAATAGTCGTTAGAAGGATAAAAAGCTTAAAAGACAGCTCAAAAAGAACCCGGGTTTGACATATTGATTTAATTTAGAATTTTCTCAATAATGAAAATTGCAATCGCAACACAAATTAATAAGGGGTGAAAGTTTTGAGAATGAAAAAAGAGAAAAGAATGAGCAGAAAAGCAATTCCAGCAGTAATGGCATTAACTGTAGCATTTGGGGGCGGACTAACTTTACCTTCATTTGTAAATGTAAAAGCAAGTGCAGCAACTGTTAATCAAGCTTTAAGTAAGGAAGATGTTGTAAAAGCCTTTCTTAATTCAAAAGTAGATGGTCTAGCAAGATCAGGTTCTGCATGGGAACAATTTAAAATTGTTAGTGAACAAGCTGACAGCACAACTAATACATACCATGTGAGAACAGTTGAACAATACAAAGGAATTCCAATCTTCGGATCAGGACAAACTGTAGCACTAGATGCAAATAACAATGTATATGCATCATTCGGTAATGTAACACAAAGATTATCACGTGCAATCATTCCAACTGAAGCATCGATTTCTGAGGACGAAGCAGTTAATATTACAAAATCAAAAGTTGAAGAACAACTTGGTGAAGTTAAACGATATGATGGAATTAATACTGAATTAACCATTTATCCTCATGATGGTAAGTACTATTTAGCATACTTAGTTAAGGCTTCAACATCTGTTCCAGCACCGGGATACTTCCATTATTTTGTAGATGCTACTAGCGGAGAAATAATTGATAGCTTTGATGCAATTGATAACTTAGTAGATCCTGCAAATCTTACAGTTGCGATTGGAAGAGGTTTGGACGTGTTTGGTAAAATGCAATCTTTCCCAGTAGGAAAAGATGCGGCAACTGGTACTAGTTATATGTATGGTGGATCAATTGCGGGTGGTACAACAACGGCACCAAATATTGTTCCATTAGCAACTTTTGATGCTCATCGTATGCCTGAAACTGCATTTATTTTATTATCAGGACTTTTAGGTTTTACAGGATTTGAAATTTCTACTACTAGTTCAACTAATTTCTTCTATGATCCTGCAGGAGTATCAGCGCATATGAACTCTGATAAAGTAAACAAATATTATCAAACTGTTCAGAAGCGTAACAGCCTGGATGATAAAGGCATGACTTTAATTAGTACGGTGCACATTGGATCAAAATGGAATAATGCTGCATGGAACGGTAAACAAATGTTATACGGAGATGGCGACGGAATCGTACTAGGTTCACTTGCTGGAGGATTAGACGTTACTGGACATGAAATGACTCACGGTGTTATTGAAAAGTCCGGTGTTAATTTAACATATAAAAACGAATCTGGGGCTATTAATGAGTCACTAGCAGACATTTTTGGAACATTCGTTGAAATTTATTCGACTAAGGAAAACGAGTGGGAGATGGGTGAAGATGTATACACTCCAACTAAACCAGGTGACGGAGGTCTTCGTTCATTAAAAGATCCAGGTTCAGTACGTGTCAGCACAAAATATATGCCATCTGGCTACTACCCAGATACTTATGCTGAAAGATATTTAGGTACTGAAGATAATGGTGGAGTTCACATTAATAGTGGAATTAACAACAAAGCTGCATATTTAATTTCACAAGGTGGTACGAATGAAGGATACACGATTAAAGGTGTAGGTGTAACAACTGCAGAAAAAATTTACTATCGAGCTTTAACGAAATACTTAACTGCTTCTTCTGGATTTAAAGAAATGCGTGAAGCAGCTGTACAAGCAGCTCGTGATCTATACCCAGATAATAAAACTACTGGTGCGCCTTCTGCTCAAACGAAAGCAGTAATGGATGCATATTCTTCTGTAGGTGTAAATTAATAATAAACCTCAAACCATGAGCTAGCTTGCCTGTTCATGGTTTTCTTATTTTATATTAAATTTTTCCTAATTATTCCAATGTGATAGTAATAAAATACTATATTTTATTATTAATTCTTCATTAGATTATCCTAATAAATTGTGTGAATAGCATGATGGAAACTTAGTTGAACTATTGTATATTTAGTATAAGTTTTAGGATAGGAGGAGCAATCAATGATCGAAGGAGAAGTTATAAAATTTTATCGTACTAAAGCCGGTCTAACACAAGAAGAACTAGGAAAAGGAATCTGCTCTTCCAAGCACGTAGGAAAAATTGAAAGAGGGAATACATCCTACTCTTCTGAAATTATTACCTTGTTTTCTGAACGATTACAAATTGATATTCGAAAAGAAATTGCGAACTTTGAAAATCTTGAAAATAAACTACATAACTGGCATACAGCAATTATTAAACTAAGAATGAAGGAAGTTGAATCATTAAAGAAAGAGTTGGAAGAAAGTCCTTTTATTAATTCACCAAAATACGATGTAATGTATCAATTATTACTAGCAAGATATTATCTTTTAAAGAATGATTATAAGAACACTGATACGATTATTCAATTTATCCAAAGAAACTATAAGGATCTACCTCCTTTTGAAAGAAACCTCTTTTTGCACGTGATAGGGGTTTATTATTTAAATAATTATAATAATTCAAGTACAGAGAATCATCATAAAGCAATACAAACATTAAAGAAAATTGATATAAATGAGTACGGCAATCCAGAATACTATTATCATTTAGCAGTTGCTTACGGTTGGGCAGATTCTAAGGTGATGGCATATGTATACGCAGAAAAGGCACTTAAATATTTCAAAGATACAAGTAATTATTTACGTGCCATAAATGCTGAATCAATTATGCTTTATCAATCAAGTCATGATTCTCACTTGGATTTCAAAAAATTGAAACAATCATATAAAAATTTGATCCATGATAGTGAAACACTTAATGCACCAGATAAAACAGGGATGTTATTAAATAATTTTGCTTTGGAATATTTTAAAAGAAAAGATTATGAAAAAGCGCAAAAATATTATAAAGCTGCGTTGCAATTAGAGAAAAAGCCATCAGTAATCTATCTTCAGCGACTTAATAATTATCTTAAGAGCTGTTTCGAAGGTAAATTAATGCGCAAATCTGCCTTATTAAGTAGCGCTCAAAAAGGGCTAACAATCGCAGAAGATCTAAACAATGAACATTATCAAGTACTCTTTACTTTGCTAATCTATTCGATTGAAAATAAAACGAAAGAATATATTAAATACATAGAAAAGAAAGCGTTCCCTTATTTTAAGTCACGGAATCATACAGTTCTAATAAAACGATATGGTAAGCAGTTGTATGATCATTATGTAAAAGAAAAAGAGTTTGAGAAGGCAGTAGAAATGTCTAATTTCTTAATTGATCCTGTTGTTAAAACGTATAACTAAAGGATTGTTTTAGAACAGTTCTTTTATTGAATCTCTTTTATCTGACCAAAATTTTATCATTAATGCATGATAAAAAGTGGTCCTATAAAAGACAATGATTAAAAAAGATAAGATTCAAAAAAAGTTCCCTTAAGGAACTTTTTTTTTGATCAGTTATTATGTTGAAACAGTAATATCGGAAGTAGGTGCAGTACTTACTATTTCTAACACAATTGGAGTGTCAGCTATATTCCGTCTCCTCCAGCAGGTACAGTGATCGCTAATTAACTAACACCCGTAGCTCCAGGAGTATAAGCTGAAATACCACTCATTTTGTAGGTAGACTCTTTTCGAAATAATTGTTGTAAACAAGCTTTTTAAAGCTGATTGTTAAAACAAGGTGTGGGGTTTCTGTAGGAGTATCAGAAAAAGTGAAATAGTTTAGATGCTAACGGACTACTCTATGTTCAGACTAAAATCAACTAGTCATCTTCTTAATGAGCAACAAGAATTACGAAAACAGCTTTAATGTACTACAATAATAATTTTATGTTTAAAATACAAAAATGTATGGGGGACAAACTATATTACAGAAATTTTTTTTATAAAGTTATATTTCATCAGCATTTCTGCCCATGAAAAATAGAAAAAGGATATTAAAATTAAAATATGATATGATTTTTTAAATAATTGCACTAAATTCTAAGAATGGGGATAAAGTATGATTCGAATTTTAATTGTGGATGATGATTCTCATATAAGAGAGTTACTGAAAATGTATTTACAAACTGAAGGCTATACGACATTTGAAGCAGCTAACGGAGACGAAGCTTCTAGGTTGCTTGAGCAACAACAAATTAATTTAGCGATTGTAGATATAATGATGCCAGGTAAAGATGGGTACCAGCTTTGTGAAGAAATAAGAGAGTATTATGATTTTCCAGTCATATTGTTAACTGCAAAAAGTGAGCTTTCTGATAAAGAAAAAGGGTTTGCAGTAGGCACAGATGACTATTTGACTAAACCATTTGAACCAAAAGAAATACTATTCCGGATTAAGGCACTGTTAAGAAGATACAATATGATTAGTGCTCAAAAAATAAAACTGAACGAAACCGTTATCGATCGAAAAAGCTATGAAGTTTACTGTAATGGAAAATTACTTATGCTTCCAATGAAGGAATTTGAATTATTGTCCCAATTGGCAAGTTATCCGGATCGAATTTTTACACGTGATGAGCTGATCCAATTGATTTGGGGTGCTGATTTTGAAGGTGATGATCGAACAATAAATGTTCATATTAAACGTTTACGTGAAAGGTTTTCTAGTTTAACGAATGACTTTAGTATAAAAACCGTTCGCGGTGTTGGTTATAAATTGGAGGTCACTAAAAAGTGAAAACTTTATACATAAGAATTGTTCTTACAATCCTCGGTGTAATGATTTGTAGCAGTTTATTGGCTTTCTTTCTTTCAAATGTGTATTACCACTATAATTTAAAGCCTTATAATGATAAAAAATTAACTAAAATGGCTTTAGACGTTGGTACTTTTTATGAAGAAAATAATGATATTGAATTAAGCAATTACTTAAAAAGTATTAGTAAATTAGGATATCAAATTTTATTAGTAGATCAACAAGGAAATCAATCTTTTTATGGTGGTTCTTTTAGAGAAAAAAAACTAGATCGTAAAGTGATTGATTCAGTTTTAAACGGAAAGGTCTATCATGGTATTGCCGAATTTCCAACATCATTATTTGTGACTGGATTTTTTGATAATACATTGAGTAATACAGTTGGTGTTCCTATAAAGTCGACTACTAATCATTTGGCGCTATTTATGCGTCCGAATGTACAACTTCAATTTGGTGAATTGCGTATACTCTTTTCTATTCTCCTATTACTGACAATTGTATTAAGTATTGTATTCGTTCTAGTTAGTACAAGATATATAGTAAAACCGATTATTAAATTAACTGAAGCAACTAAAAAAATTGCAGAAGGAAAATATAATGTTCAATTGCAAATTAAACGCCAAGACGAAATAGGAAAACTTGCTAATCACTTTTCGCATATGTCACAAAGATTAGGACAAATTGAAGCGATGCGTCAGGAGTTTGTTTCGAATGTATCTCATGAAATTCAATCACCACTTGCATCGATACAAGGTTTTTCGCAATCTCTACAAACTGAAACATTAACCGAAGAGCAAAAGAAACATTACTTATCGATTATAGAGGAAGAAAGTAAAAGAATGTCTTTGTTAAGTAAACAATTATTAACGTTAGCTGCATTGGATAAAGAAGAAAGTATTCTTCAAAAAACAACTTTTGATGTTGCCGAACAAATTAAACAAGTAGTTTTTACAACTGAATGGAGTTGGAGAAACAAAGAGTTGGCCATTGATTTGGAATTACCACAAACTTATGTGTTTGGTGACAAGAATCTACTGCATCAAGTTTGGACAAATTTAATGACGAATTCCATTAAATTTAACCATGAAGGTGGGTCAATCTCAATCAAACTTAGTAGTAATGAAGAGTATGTTCATATTGAATTTCAAGATACTGGGATTGGCATTTCCGAAAAGGATCTGGAACAAATATTTAATCGTTTTTTTATTGTTGATAAAGCAAGGAATCGAAAGGAATCCAGTAGTGGCTTAGGTTTAGCAATTGTTAAACAAATCATTGAATTACATAATGGCCATATAGAAGTTAGCAGTAAAGTAGGAGAAGGAACAAAATTTCATCTAACCATACCTAATATTAAAGAGTTCTGATTTAAAATTGTAATCGACTGTTCACCTGTTGTTCATCTAACATTCCTATACTCTGAATTACAAAGAGTGCTTCTGCTTTTTACACTCTTTAAAATTTAGTAATTTAAAGGAGATGAATGACAGGTGTTTCTTGCATTAAGGGAATTTAAACACGCAAAATTACGTTTTTTATTAATTAGTCTAATCATGATCCTTATATCATTCCTAGTATTATTCGTTTCAGGATTAGCGAAAGGATTATCTTTTGATAATGCTTCTTCTATTGATAGCATGGCTTCAAACTATTTTGTTTTACAAAAGGAATCAGGTAAACAAATTAATCATTCAATGTTAACTGAAAGTCAAATAAATGAAGTTCAGAAATTTGTTGATGAAAAGAATTCTGCAACTTTAGGAGTTCAAATGACTACTTTTTTAAAGGAAGGAACTTCTAAAAAAATTGATGCTACCTTATTTGGAATTGATGTGAATGGTTTAGCGGCTCCAAAGGTAATTGAAGGCGAAATGATTAATAATTCAACAAAGAATGAAGTTGTCGGTGATATTTCTTTGAAAGAAAAAGGGATCAAGCTTGGTGACAGCATTTCTGATCAAATCTCGGGTAAAGAATTTAAAATTGTTGGATTTACTGAAAAACAATCATATAGCCACGCTCCAGTAATTCATATGAATTACAATGAGTGGTCGATGGTGAATAGCAAGAATTCATTTAATGCAATTGCGTTAAAAACAAACGAAAGTACGGCAAAAAAGGTAAGTGAAAAAGTCACAGGAGTAGAAGTAATTAATAAAAATCAAGCATTAAAGGGCATACCTGGTTATAAAGAAGAACAAGGTTCTTTATTAATGATGATTGTCTTTTTATTCTTTATCGGTGCTTTTGTGTTAGCAGTCTTTTTCTATATCATTACGATTCAAAAAATTAATCAATTTGGCGTGCTAAAAGCAATTGGTTCAAAAACTAGTTATTTAGCTAAAAATATTATTTTTCAAGTTTTAACACTTACACTATTAAGTCTAATGATTAGTATTTCAATTACATTTGGATTATCTAAAGTATTACCAGCAAGCTTACCTTTTGTATTTGATACTCAGTTAATCATTGGAAGCTCATTATTATTCCTATTTGTAGCAATAGTCGGCTCGTTAATATCTTTATTAAAAGTAATAAAAATTGATGCGATTGAAGCAATAGGGAGGGCTTTTTAATGAATAATAAACTAGTGCTAGATAATATTAGCAAAACATACAATGACGGAGATTCTTTAGCAACAACAGTATTAGACCAAGTTTCCATTCAAGTAAAAGCTGGCGAACTAGTAGCAGTTGTAGGTCCATCAGGCTCAGGTAAAAGTACCTTCCTTTCAATAGCAGGTGCATTATTATCTCCTACTAGTGGGAGAATTTTAATAGATGATATTGAAATAAGTAATCTCCCAGCAAATAAATTGAATGAATTTAGATTATCTAAAATCGGATTCATTTTTCAAATGTCTAATTTAATTCCGTATTTAACAGTTAAGGATCAGCTTCTATTAATTGCCGAATTAGCTGGAATAAAAAACAAAATTGCCGAGAAGAAAGCTAACGAATTACTTGAACAATTAGGATTATCAAAGAGAATGAAAAACTATCCAGAAAATTTATCAGGAGGAGAGAGACAACGAGTAGCCATTGCAAGAGCACTAATGAATGATCCAGAAGTAATCTTTGCGGATGAACCTACAGCTAGTCTCGATTCTGAAAGAGGAAGATCAGTAGTTGAAATGCTATCTAGAGAAGTAAAGCAAAGACAAAAAGCTGCGATAATGGTTACTCATGATAAAAGGATGCTAGACTTGTGTGACCGTGTTGTTTATATTGAAAATGGAAAACTAACTGAACAAATTTAAAGAAATGCCCGTTTTAAATGAACGGGTTCTTTTCAGATTGTTTATGTGTAAGTACTCTTAAAGATTGAGCTATTATAGTGAGTCATGAAGGTGTTATGAGTAAGTAAATTTAAAAATAGAGCTATTATAGTGACTCATGAAGGTGTTATGAGTAAGTAAATTTAAAAATAGAGCTATTATAGTGAGTCATGAAGGTGTTATGAGTAAGTAAATTTGATAATAGAGCTATTATAGTGACTCATGAAGCAGTTATGAGTAATAAATTTTTGATTTGCCAATTTTATAATAAGCAAAAGAACCCGTTCAATTCGAACGGGTTCATTTTTATAGATGGAATCGATCTAAAAGATTCGTTTTAGCAAGATCAATTACATCACTTGCATGGCCATTTAATACAGCTTTTAATGTCCAAAGTGTAAATCCATGTGCTTGCTCAATACTTACTTTAGGAGGCATTGCTAGTTCTTGACGGTTTACTAAAACATCGATTAATGCCGGTCCATTGTGTTCAAACGCACGTTGTACAGCAGATTCTAAATCTGCGGGATCTTCTACACGAATTCCTTCAATCCCCATCGCTTGAGCTAATGATGCAAAATTAGGGTTTTCTAAAGTAGTACCAGTTTCTAGGTAACCAGCAGCTTTCATTTCTAATTCTACGAAACTTAGCGCGCTATTGTTAAATACAACTATTTTTACAGGTAATTTATGTTGATGGATTGTTAATAAGTCACCCAATAACATTGATAATCCACCATCTCCGCATAATGCAACTACTTGACGTCCAGGTTGGGAAACTTGAGCACCAATTGCTTGAGGCATGGCATTAGCCATAGTTCCATGATTAAATGACCCAAGTAATCTTCTTTTTCCATTCATTTGTAAATAGCGTGCAGACCATAATGTTGGCGTACCGACATCACATGTAAATATAGCATCTTCACTTGCAAGATCACTTACAATCTTTGTTAAATACTGAGGGTGGATCGGTGTTCGGCCTGGTTTTCCGACAGCAAATTTATCTAAATCTTCACGTACATTTTTGTATGCTGAAACATACTTTTCTAGATGGCTTGAATCTTTTACATCTGTTAAGAGAGGTAGTAATTGACTAATTGTCTCTTTTACATCACCACAAAGTCCATAAGACAGTGCAGCTCGTCGACCTAGATGCTCAGCTCGAACATCTACTTGCAAAATAACTGCATCGTCCGGATAAAATTGTCGATAAGGAAAATCTGTTCCTAGCATCAATAAGACATCGCAATCCATGATCGCGTGATAACCTGATGAGTAGCCAATTAATCCGGTTAACCCTGCATTGTATGGGTTATCGTATTCTAAGAATTCTTTTCCCCTAAGTGCAATAACCATTGGAGATTTTAACTTTTCGCAAAGAAGCATTAAATGAGAATGAGCACCTTCACAGCCTGCTCCACAAAGTAATGTAACTTTCTTACCATCGTTAAGAAATCCGGCTAGTTTTTCTAATTCAGGTTTGGATGGACTAATCAGTGGATTAGTTACGTGAATAACTTGTTCTGGAACAGTTTGTTGATCTTCTAAAGCAGCAATGTCACCAGGTAAAACAAGTACAGATACACCTTTTCTTGCGATTGCATGTTGCATAGCAATTGTTGCTAGACGAGGCATTTGTTCTGCTCTATACACCGTTTCACAGAAGTGACTGCATTCTTTAAATAATTGCTCGGGACGAGTTTGTTGAAAATACTCACTTCCAATTTCGATGCTTGGAATTTGAGCCGCAATCGCAAGTACAGGAATACGGCTTCGATGACAATCGTATAATCCATTAATTAGGTGAAGGTTACCTGGACCACTGCTTCCTGCACAAACTGCGATACTTCCACTCATTAGAGCATCTGAACCTGCAGCAAAAGCTGCAACTTCCTCATGTCGAACGCCGATCCATTCAATTCTTTTTGAGCTTTTAATTGAATCCAAAACAGCATTTAAAGAATCACCAACAATACCATAAATTCTAGTAACCCCTGCTTGAATCAATGAATCGATCAGTAAATCTGCAATTGTTTTCCTCATTGTAATCTCCTTCTAGTTCACCATGATGGAACTAATTCAATTTATTAAACCTTAGGCTACAGATAAAGTTATGTTTTGCAGAACTTTAAAACGTTATACCAAAAAAAGGCAGGAAAAGTAGGAGGTATTGAGAATAAATACTTTAAAAAGTCTCTTATCCTCGAATTTTTTGTCGAAGGAATCTATCTTGAAACTTACGTTTACGTAAGATTTATAATGAATCTATAGCTAAAAGGAGGAGGGAATTTTTGAAGTTTTATTCAATTCGAGAGATGACGAATGAATTTAATACGACTCATAGAACCCTTAGATATTATGAAGAAATCGGATTATTAATGCCTACCTATACTGAAAGTGGTAGAAGAAGGTACTCCCAAAAAGATTGTACACGTCTTTATTTAATTCAAAGAGGTAAAAATTTAGGCTTTCAATTACAGGAAATAAAAGAAATGATTGATTTATTTATGATTGATCGAACAGGTGAAAAACAATTACAAAAAACAATTGAATATGGGAACCAAAAGATTAGAGAGTTAGATAAAAAAATAAATGATTTAATCCAATTAAAAGAAGAAATTATGAGGATGAAGAGTAATCTTGAGCAAAATTTATTAGAAATCGAATGAAATACTTCCGAAAAAGGATGTGGAAGGCTAAATGAATTTTTATAAAGAAGATCTTAATCTACAGATGATTTTAAGAAAATATTTTAATGAAGATTTTTTTACATGGGCTAATAGAGAACTAGAAGAATACGGAGAAATTTGTGCGAATGAAATCGATCAACGTGCAATCCACACTGACAGAGAAGGCCAACCCCGTTTAATCAAATATGATGCAGATGGTAATGATATTTCACATGTTTGGGTAAATGAAGGTTACAAACAAACTGTAAAAGATACTTATAATAGAGGGATTGTTAGCTATATCCATAAGCTAATACCAGAGCTTGGTACTAAGGGGAATTATATTTATTCCTATGCCCAAGGTTATTTATTATCGCAGACTGAAGCTGGTTTTTATTGTCCTGTAACATTATCTATGGCTGCTACATTTTTAGTTGAGAGATATGCAGATGAAGCATTAAAAGCAAAATATCTGCCTCATTTATTATCGACTGGGGAAACAGAATTATATGAAGGAGCGACATTTTTAACCGAAAGACAGGGTGGCTCAGATGTTGGAGCCAATGTAGTGAAAGCAGTTAAGGAAGGAGATTACTATCGTATTTACGGAGAAAAATATTTTGCTAGCAATGCAGGTCAGTGTGGTATTACAACGATTTTAGCAAGAATTGAGGGAGCTCCTTCTGGAAGTAAGGGGTTAAGTTTATTTTTAATTCCTTGGAAGAATGATGATGGTACAAATAACGGATTCACAATTAGGCGATTAAAAGATAAGCTAGGTGTAAGAGCTGTTCCATCAGGAGAAGTTGAGTTTAATGGATCGAAAGCATTTCTAATCGGAGATCCTTCTAGAGGAATTAACTATATGATGGAAGCTTTGAATTTATCTAGAATATGTAATGCTGTAGCTTCTGTTGGAATTATGAGAAGAGCTTATGTAGAAGCGAAGAAATATGCAGAAAATAGAATGGCATTTGGACATTTACTAACAAATTATCCAATGGTCCAAGAGACAGTAGCAAAACTTGCATCGATTCAAGAAGTACAAACTAATGCAGTATTTAATTTAGTTGCTTTATATGATCGAGTAATCGGGAAAGAAAATGGAACAACTGAAGAACAAACATTAGTACGACTTTTAATTGCTATTTTAAAAATGCGTACAGCAGAAGAAGCAATTCATTTTTCTCACGAGGCGATTGAAATGCATGGCGGAAATGGATATATAGAAGATTTTGTTACACCTCGACTTTTAAGAGATGCTCAAGTACTTACAGTATGGGAAGGAACAGCTAATATTTTAGGTTTAGAGATTTTGAGACTGTTTAACAAAATGAATGGTTACAAAGCCTTTAAATTATTCATTGAAGAAAAATTATTAGATATACCTCAACCACTAGTAAATGAAGGTGAAATAATAAAGAAAAAGCTGGATGAATTACATGAAAATGTTCAGTATCTATTTACTTTAGATACTAATAAACAAACATATTATGCAAAGAAAATAGCAAATAAAATGGCAGATTTAGTAGAAGCGGTTACTGCTCTTGAAGATACAAAAGAGCATGTTCGAAAAGAGTATATTGCAAAAGTATTGATTTATGAACGATATTTTAATGATGAAATTAATAAGGAACGAATTCATTTAAAGTATTTTGATGAAATTGTTAATTATAAAGTTTCGGTTAATAAATAATCTTAATATAAAGAAAAGGAACCCCTTACTCTGCGAATAAGGGGTTCCTTTTAATTCAATTTTAGTAATAAAGTATAAATGCCACGATTTTGACTTCGCCTAAAAGGCCGTCAGTCGACAAGGTTTCTTTTTAATACACTATTTTGGTAGTTAGGTGAAAACTTATTTTAATATAACGATTTAGAAATAATTTCACTAGTTTTCAACAATAACGGTATATGTTGTTCCATTGATTTTTTATTCCAGCGAAAAAGAGGGCCTGAAATGGCTATGGCACCAATAACTTTACCTTTCGCACCGAATACAGGAGCAGATAATGCAGCTACATTCTCTGTAAGTTCTTCTTCATTAGTTGAGTAACCAGTTTTTATGATTGTTTCTAATTTCGCTTGAAGTATGTTTCTTTCTTCCTCGGATAGGAAACTTAATATTTGAGCTTTTATATCTTCACTTAGAAATGCTAAAATTACTCGTCCACTTGAACCTAGTTGAAGTGGTATTTTATTCCCAATTCCCGCTCTTCTGCTTATTTCCTGTTTACTTTCGTGTTCTACAACACATATCCGATCCATTCCCGTTAACATATATAAGCCTACAGTTTCCCCAGTTTCGTCCCGTAACTTCATTAAATGTGGATCAATTAAAGAAATAATAGGCACATCAGAAATTACTTTATTTGCATAATCAATAAATACCGTACCGAGTGAATATTTTTTAGAATTGATATCCTGATAAACCATTCCCTCCAACTTTAAAGTTGTAAGTAGTCTATGAGTGATTGGAGGTGAAATATTAAGGTTTTCGCTGATATCTTTTATTCCTTGTGGCCCGTATGTTTCATTTAAATAGTTAATAATTTTTATTGCGCGTTGAACTGTTGACGAAATCTTTGAATTCATAAATATGTTCCCCCAAGCCAATTCCATTCCGATTTAGTTAATAAATACATTATATCATACTAATATAATTGGCCATACAGAGGTAAGGCGATAGTAGAATTGATCGATTTTAATTACCAAAAATAAGAAGCAATTTCCAGTAAAAATCAATTGACCCTTAAGAAAATTATCTTTATATTCATAATAAAGGAATCTTAATTCCGATATTATGAATTAATTAGTAAAGTTAGTATAGTAGGAAATGAAATAACAGATATTGCTTAATATTGGAATAGGTTTCCTAGATACGGGAAAACTTCCTTTACAATATGGAAATCAACGTCCGACTTTAATACATTATCAGAATTTTAAAACGAGTTATCGAGTTATTTTTTTAGTGAAAAATTAATTCCATTCCCATGTGAAAGAAATCGAAAATAGAAGGTGTAAGAATAGGTAAAGAAGTGGTGTTAATGATGGAGAAGAATACATCTAAGCGAACATGGACTGTAGTCTTTGTTACTTGTTTTTTAAGTCTCTTGGTTGATGGTATGGACTTACAAATGCTTTCAATAACGATGCCAAGTTTGATGAAAGAGTTCAATGTTGGAGCAGTGGATGCGGGACTAATTGCTACATGGTCTTTAGTAGGTATGGCAATTGGTGGAATTACTGGGGGATGGCTATCTGATCGTTTAGGCCGAGTACGAATGGTAGCTTGGATGATGGTTCTATTCTCTGTCGGAACAGCGTTACTAGGGTTTGCTCAAACCTACGAACAATTTATTATTATTCGATTTATTTCTGCCATCGGAATAGGAGCAGAATATACAATATGTACGATGTTGATGGCAGAATACGTACCTACAAAAAAGAGAACGACAATTCTAGGATCCTTACAAGCGGCTTATTCAGTTGGATATTTAGTGTCAGCATTATTAGCAGGCTCAATTTTACCTCAATACGGATGGAGACCACTTTACTTTATTGCGATTATACCTGTCGTATTGGCCGTTTACATTGGATTTAGGATTCCAGAGCCTAAAGGATGGACAGATAAAATACAAAAATTTCAAGAATCAAAGAAAAATGAATTGCTGGCAATCTTTAAAGATTCAAAAACAAGATCAATTTTTATATTATGGGTTATTACTGCAACCTTCTTGCAATTTGCCTATTACGGAGTAGGTACTTGGCTTCCTACATATATAGTAACTGATTTAGGTTTTGATTTTAAAAAGATGACAGGATACATTGTTGGAACTTATTTAGCAGCAATTTTAGGAAAAATCATTACAGGTTGGCTGGCAGACCGTTTTGGACGCCGCACAATGTTTATCATTGGAGGAGTGTCTACAGCAATTGTTTTACCAGTCGTTTATCTTTATCATTCACCGACTAATATTATTGTTTTACTTACAATATTAGGGTTTTTCTATGGAATGCCTTATGCAGTTAATGCAACATATATGAGCGAAAGTTTCCCTACTTCTATTCGCGGTACAGCGGTTGGAGGTTCCTATAATATTGGTAGAGTTGGGTCAGCAATCGCACCTTATGTTATTGGCATCATTGCAGAATCTCAGTCAATCGGATTCGGCTTAGCTACATTAGGAATTGCTTATATCATATCTGCACTTATTCCAGCATTGTTCATCCGAGAAAAAATGTATGATCCATTTGAAAATTAAAAAAACATAAATCAAAAAGAGAGCGCAAACAGTGTGCGTATTATATAAAATTCAAAAGCTGAAAAGCATTTATTGAAATTGAAAACCTCATTCTATTGATCAATAAGAGTACCTTGTAAGACGGTATATAAAAAGTAAAAAACAATTTGTAAAGAAGGAATTTGAAATGATGAATTTTTCACTAACGGAAGAGCAAGAATCAGTAAGAAAAATGGTACGTAAATTTGTTGATCGCGAAATTATTCCTTCTATTCAAGAATGGGATGAAAAAGGGCATTTTGAAAGAGGAATCTTGAAACGATTATCTAATTTAGAGTTAATGGGAGTTGGTATTCCGGAGAAATATGGCGGTGTCGGAATGGATTACAATACACTAGCGATTGTTTGTGACGAGTTAGAACGAGGTGATACTGCATTCAGGACAGCCTTATCAGTTCATACTGGCTTGAACAGTATGACTATATTACAGTGGGGCAATGAATCTCAAAAAGAAAAGTATCTAGTACCACAAGCGCGTGGTCAAAAGATCGGTGCATTTGGTTTAACAGAACCAAATACTGGATCGGATGTTGCTGCATTACAAACAACAGCGAGACGAGAAGGAAATAAATATGTTTTAAATGGCTATAAGACATGGATTTCGCTTTGTGATGTAGCCGATCATTTCTTAATTTTTGCAAAAACGGATAATGATAAGAACCATCATGGCATTAGCTGTTTCATAGTTGAACGAACGTTCCCGGGATTAACGACAAAAGCAATCAAAGGAAATTTAGGTATTCGAGCAGGGAATACTGGAGAAGTGTTTCTAGAAGAAGTTCATGTACCGGCTGAAAATTTATTAGGCGAAGAGGGTGAAGGCTTAAAAATTGCAATGTCTGCTTTAGATCATGGCAGTTTTACTGTAGCAGCTGGTGCTTGTGGATTAATTAATGCTTGCTTAGAAGAAAGTATTAAATATTGTCATGAACTTAAAACATTTGGGAAAGAAATAGGAAAACCTCAATTAGTACAGCAAATGATTGCCAAGATGTCTGCAAATCTAGAAATCTCTCGTCAAATAGTCTATCGAGCAGGTTCGTTAAAAAATGAAGGGGAACAAAATACCCATGAAACATCGATTGCAAAATGGTTTGCATGTGATGCTGCGATTGAAGCAGCGAATGATGCGATTCAAATACACAGAGCATACGAATATTCGAATGAGTATTCGGTAGAAAGATTTCTAAGAAATGCAAAAGCACCTGATATATACGAGGCCACAAGAGAAATTCACACAATTACGGAAGCTGAATATACTTTAGGTTATCGTGAAGATAAACCAATTAGTAAAAAGCTTCCATCATGGCCATTTGTCGAGAGTTTAGAAACTAGTAAATAAATAATATTTTTTGTATCTTAAGATGTGAAAAAAGAACAGACTTGAAAAAGAAATCTTCATGTCTGTTCTTTTTTTTGCTTTCCTCTATGTTAATTATTTTCTACTTAATAATAGCACTAAAGTTGAATAAATCAGCTTTTTAAAAATTTATGTGGATTTTGATCATAGTTTGAAAAAACAGTAGTTTCAAAATGAGTGAAAGAATAAAAAACAGTTACGATGAGCAGCAGGCTAGAAATAATAATTACTGGAAAGAATGATGATAGTAGTTTTGGGAATCGCTGACTTAAAAACATAGTAGAACAAAATATGGCCGAACAAGTTAATAATAATAAACAAATTAATAATAAAGCATGTGCTTCTGATATTGAAATCATAACGACGATCATGCTCCCCATCATACCGGCCATCATGCCAGTAAAGATCCCCTCAAGTAATGCAAGGAAATGTAATCGAAAGCCGATACATAATCCGATGAATGCAGATAAGCCCATCGAAATGAGTAAAGAATTGAAAAATTGTTGGTGATTTGAAAGTGTAATGAGCACACCTATTGTTAAACCAGTAGTCATACTGATCATCATCATATACATCATTTGATGCATCTGGTCATTTTTTGTTGGTTTGAGGTGGATCGAAATGATTGTGATAAAGAGCATAATGCTAATACATACCCAACTGGTGAACATATATGATACCCCCTAACTTTTCGCTTTATATCATCATATGGACAACTAAAAATAAATAGAATAAAAAATTGACACCTATACCCCCTATGAGTATATAATAATGGAGAGGTGATAAAAAATGGAAAATTGCCATGATGACCAAATGGTTCCAAGAAGTGAAGACGAAATTAATGATTTAATGAAGCGTCTTCGTAGAATAGAGGGCCAAGTAAGAGGAATTCAAAAAATGGTCGAAGAGGACCGATATTGTATAGATATTTTGACCCAAATTATGGCAGTTGAAGCTGCTATGAAAAAGGTAAGTTTTTCATTAATTGAAAGACATGCGAATCATTGCATGGTTAAGGCAGTTAAAGAAAATAATGGCGAAGAATCCGTAAACGAATTAATGGAGGTTATTAAGCGTTACGTAAAGTAAAGGGGGTTGATTAGAATGAATAATGCAAAGCAGTTAACCCTTGGTATAGAGGGTATGACCTGCGCCGCATGTGCAACCCGAATCGAAAAAAGCTTAAATCGAATGGATGGCTTGAATGCGAATGTGAATCTGGCATTAGAAAAAGCTACTATTGTCTATGATAACGGACAATATCAAACTTCTGATTTAATAGAAAAAATCCATTCGATTGGCTACGAGGTTGCAGTTGAAAAAATTACGTTAAATATTGAAGGAATGACATGTGCTGCTTGTTCAGCTCGAATTGAAAAAGTAATAGGGAAAATGGATGGAGTTGTTCAAATCAATGTTAATCTAGCTATGAATATAGCAACGATTTCATATTTACCTGAAGTACGTTCACTTCAATCGATAATCGATAAAATTAGTCATATCGGTTATGCAGCAGCTATAAAAGAAGAAAATGCAGTGAAAGAAAAAGATACAACAAAAAACAAACAGATTCAATTGATGATTTCAATCTTACTTTCACTTCCACTATTGTATTCGATGGTATCTCATCTTCCATTTAGTTCAAATATTTGGATGCCTCATTTATTAATGAATCCATGGTTTCAATTATTGTTTGCAACTCCTGTTCAGTTTATTATAGGTTGGCATTTTTATGTAGGAGCTTTTAAAGCAATACGAAATTATAGTGCAAATATGGATGTGCTCGTCGTACTCGGAACTTCGGCAGCTTATTTTTATAGCTTAGCTGAGTCGATTAAGACAATAAATAATAGCTCGTATATGCCACATCTTTATTTTGAGACAAGTGCAGTATTAATAACATTAGTCTTACTTGGAAAATATTTTGAGCATATCGCGAAAGGGAAAACGACTGAAGCAATTTCAAAACTAATGGAATTACAAGCTAAGGAAGCAATTGTTTTAGAAAATGGAAATGAAGTTTATGTACCATTGGAAGCTGTAAAAGTTGGAGATCTACTACTTGTTAAACCAGGTGAGAAAATTCCAGTGGATGGTGTTATTGTTTCGGGAGTATCTACAGTTGATGAATCAATGATTACAGGTGAGTCTTTACCAGTTGATAAAAAGACTGATGATAAAGTTGTTGGAGCAACAGTTAATGGAAATGGTATTTTAACAATACGAGCTGAAAAGGTTGGTAAGGATACCGCATTAGCAAATATTGTGAAAATAGTTGAAGAGGCACAAGGTTCAAAAGCTCCAATTCAAAGATTAGCTGATCGAATTTCGAATATATTTGTTCCAATTGTAATTGGCATAGCCATATTGACCTTTATCATTTGGTTTTTTGTAGTCGATCCACAAAATTTACCTAAGTCAATTGAAGTAGCAATAGCTGTTTTAGTCATAGCATGTCCTTGTGCTTTAGGGCTTGCTACACCAACTTCGATTATGGTTGGAAGTGGAAAAGGTGCGGAAAATGGGATTTTATATAAAGGCGGAGAATTTTTAGAAACTACACAAAAAATTAATACAATCATTCTTGATAAAACAGGAACTGTTACAAAAGGAAAGCCTGAAGTAACAGATATCATTAATTTAAATCATCGGGATGATTTATTGAAGCTTGTTGCAAGTGTAGAGAAAATGTCAGAGCATCCTTTAGCACAAGCAATTGTTCAATACGCTCTTCAACAGGAATTGCAACTAACGGATCTTACAGAGTTTATTGCTATACCTGGACATGGTGTAGAAGCCTTGATTGAAAATAAAAAGGTATATATCGGTACTCGAAGGTTAATGAATGAAAAGAATATCGATTTTTCTCCAATTGAAGAACAATTAATCGTATTTGAATCTGCCGGGAAAACAGGAATGTTAGTAGCAATTGACGACAAGCTAGAAGGAATTATTGCTGTAGCCGATACAATTAAAGAATCTTCAAGAAATGCGATTAAAGCATTAAAGGATCTAAAAATACAAGTTTTTATGGTAACCGGTGATAATAAACACACAGCAAAAGCGATTGCAGATCAAGTTGGGATTGAAAATGTATTTGCTGAAGTTCTACCAGAGAAAAAAGCAGATATAGTAGCTGAACTACAAAAACAAGGGAAAATTGTTGCGATGGTTGGAGATGGGATTAATGATGCACCAGCTCTTGCGAAAGCTGATATTGGGATGGCAATTGGTACTGGTGCAGATGTAGCGATTGAAACAGCGGATGTTACGCTAGTAGGTGGCGACTTATCACATATTCCGAAAGCTATTAGCTTAAGTAAGAAAACAATGAATAATATTCGCCAAAATTTATTTTGGGCGCTATTTTATAACAGTTTAGGTATACCGATTGCAGCTTTAGGGCTGTTGCAGCCTTGGATTGCAGGTGCTGCCATGGCATTTAGCTCTGTATCGGTTGTCATAAATGCATTACGATTAAAACGCATAAAAATTTAGGAGGATTTAGAAAATGGAAACAATTTTAAAAGTAGAAGGTATGACATGTGGACACTGCAAAGCTGCAGTTATGAAAGCTGTAGAAGGAGTGTCTGGTACAAATAATATAATCGTAAGTTTGGAAAATAAAGAAGTAACTTTCAATACTTCAAACGCTGAAACAGTTGAGAAAGTGAAAGAGGCTATTGAAGATCAAGGTTACGATATCGTTTAAAAGTGATATCGAACAAATAAAAGGCGAACTATAGGTTCGCTTTTTATTTGGGAAAAATACTATATCGGGGAGAGAATTAGATGAAATACTTATTGTTGATACTTAGTTTTTTTACTGTTATAGGTTTAAGTGGTTGTGAAAGTAAGACACACGTAGGATCAACCCATCAAAATATGAATCATGAAACAAAAGAAAAAAAAGATACTACTCAAGTGAGCTTTTCATTTAATGGTACTCCAGAGAGTAATAATAAAGTAGATTTAAACATACAGGTTAATAGTTTAAAAGGTAAACCAGTTGATCAGTTTGAACTTGAACATGAAAAATTAATGCACCTGATCATTGTAAGTAAGGATTTATCTTTTTTTGACCATTTGCATCCACAATATAAAGGTAAAGGATTATTTACAGTAATACCGAACTTTCCAAATGGGGGTGAGTATAAGTTATTTACTGATTTTATCCCTAAGGGCTCAGATAAAAATGTAAAATCCAAATTAGTAAAGGTAACGGGGCAACCAGCAGGACCAGTATCACTAATACCAGATAAAGTATTAACAAAAGTAATCGATGGAAAAGAAATTACATTAAAATTTGATAAATTAGCGACAGATCAAGAAGTTAAAATGACATATACGATCAAAGATGCTAAAACAAAAAAAGAGATTAATGATTTACAGCCTTATTTAGGTGCAGTTGGTCATGTAGTTGCGATTAGTGGCGACACTAATACATATTTACATGTGCACCCTATGAATGAAAAATCAAGCGGACCTGTTGCGGAATTCATGACGAGTTTTCCAAAAAAGGGATTATATAAAATATGGGGACAGTTTAAGCAAAATGGAAATGTGTTTATCGTACCATTTATAGTAGACGTACCATAAATTAAACAGAAAAAAGCAGGAAACTTTTAAAGTCTTCCTGCTTTTTTATTTAATCGCTTTATAAAATATTCGGCTTAATATCTGCTGGTCGACTATTGGTTTTATTTAAACCATCAGTCTTGCTAGCATCGTTAAGTGATAAGTATTTAGTTTGAGTCTAATTAATTTATAGAGATTTTATATAATTAGCCCTTTCAAAAACTAGTAAATTAGTAGTCTTTGAAAGGGTTTCTTTTTCAACCTAAAACTTTCCGATAGAGTTCCTTAGCAACAGATGGTTCCTTTGTACCGTGAATAATCGCTCGACCGTCTTTAAATAAAACAATGCGATGTTCTTCATAAGTACATGACAATAAATAAGGATTTACAATCAAATCATTTACTATCCCTTGTAATCTATCAGAAAGGTTAGTTAGTGTTGGGATTTTAGGAGATGATACTCTTAATTGAACTGCATCTCTTCCACATAAGACATATGACTTCATATGGTCATCATCTTTTAAAAATGGATAACTTCTTATAGGACCACATGTTTGACAGTTTTTATTTTTTAATTTTTCGATGTTTATATCAGACTTTTCATGCTTCCAAACATCAATCGATTGTAAGATTGGTAAGACTTCATAGTTAGTAAGATATTGCATGGCATAGGTTACTTGGTAGGCAGCAATCATTTGCACAATTGGACTAATTACGCCTACTGTATCGCAAGTCATATTTAAAGTTGGTATATGATTTAATAAACAGTTAAGGCATGGAGTTTTTCCTGGAATAATTGGAAACGACAGGCCATAGCTTCCAACACACGCACCAAAAATAAAAGGAATGCCATGCTTAATTGCTGCGTCATTCACTACCATTCTAGTTTCAAAATTATCTGTTGCATCTAGTATGATTGTTTGACCTTTAATCAGCTCTTCAATATTAAGACTAGTAATATCTTTTATTAAACTAGTTATCGCTACTTCACTATTAATTTGTTGAAGTCGATTTTTAGCTGCAATTACTTTAGGTAGTTTATTTTTAGCATCTTCTTCCGTATAAAGAGATTGCCTTTGTAAATTAGTCCATTCAACGTAATCACGGTCAACAATTGTTATCTTTCCAATTCCGGCTCTTACAAGCATTTCTGCTATTGATGAGCCTAGTGCACCAACACCAATTATAATAGCACTGGCTTTTTGTAAGTGTGATTGACGATCTCTTCCTAAAAATAATTCTTGCTTTGCATAACGGTTTGTCAAGAATTCACCAACCCTGTGATTGGGCTACTAGCTTCACCATATTTTTTTTCTTCAATTCTTCCTGCCTCATAACCAAGCCTTCCCGCTTCAATAGCAAGTTTCATCGCAACTGCCATTTTTACAGGATCTTTTGCGTTAGAAACCGCAGTATTTAAAAGGACTCCATCAGCACCTAGTTCCATTGCAAAAGCTGCATCTTTTGGAGATCCGATTCCGGCATCTACTATAACAGGTACATTGGATTGCTCGATGATAAATTTAAGATTTAATGGATTAATAATTCCTTTTCCGGAACCGATTGGAGATGCACCTGGCATAATCGCATGGACACCAAGTTCTTCTAGTCTTCTTGCAAGCACAACATCATCGGAAGTATAAGGTAATACAATAAATCCTTCGTTTAATAACATTTCTGATGCCTTCAATGTTTCGATTGGATCAGGTAATAATGATTTATCACACCCAATTACTTCTACCTTGATCATATCGCATAAGCCTGACGCTTTTGCCAATCTTGCAATTCTAACTGCCTCTTCAGCAGTTTTTGCACCAGCTGTATTTGGCAATAATTTATATTTCGTTAGATCTAATTGTTCAAGAAAATTTGGTTGAGATTCCTCAAAAATATTCATTCTTCTAACAGCAAAAGTTAGTATCTCGGCTTTCGATACTTCAACAGCTTCTTTCTGGACTTCAAATGAAGGGTATTTTCCTGTTCCTAATAATAATCTTGAATGAAACGTATGATTTCCTACTTTTAACATGATTAGCCACCACCTACAAAATGTATTAATTCTACAGAATCTCCGTTAGAGAGATGAGTTAATGAATACTGTTCCTTATAAATAATTTCTTTATTAACCTCGACAATAACAATTCGGTTTTCTAATTGATATTCATTAAGCAGATCCTGAATTGTATAGGTATTGCTCGAAATATCGATATTCTTTCCATTTAATCTTATTTCCAAATGCATACACCTCCAAAGAGTTAAAATTAACGATTGATTTTAAATGCTTCGATCCAATTACGATTGACTTTCCGCTTAAGAATCAAATCTCGAATTAACTTTCCAGTTGCAGGTGCAAGCAATATTCCATTTCGAAAATGGCCAGTAGCAAATAAGATTTGATCTTCTTCTGGATGAGTTCCAATAAAGGGATTATAATCGAGAGTTCGCGGACGTAATCCTGCCCAAAATGAATCAATTTTCATGTCTTGAATTTCAGGAAGCATTTTTTTAGCGCTTTGTATTAATGACTCAATCCCCCCTAAGCTAGGTTTCTCATTCCATTCGTTGTCGACCATCGTAGCTCCGATGACAAGGCGACCGTCATTCCTTGGAACAATATATTTTTGTTCATGGAAAAGAGTATGTTTTAATGCAACCTTTTCACTTCTAACCGAGATGCATTCACCTTTAACGGGAATAATTTCGTGATGTAATCCAAGCTGTCCAAACAATGGATTACTCCAAACTCCACTTGCAACTACAATGGTTTTTGCTTCAAGATTGCCATTTGTTGTTTTAATTAAATAATGTGAATCATTTTTTTGAATCTGAAATACATGTGTATATTCAAAAATAGATGCACCTAAAATTTGAGCACCTTTGCAAAATGCGTTACAGACAGAAACAGGCAATACATTCACATCGTCTTCAATATACGCTGCTCCAATTATGTTTGGATGAATGCCAGGTATTTGTTCTTTTAACTCTTCCTCGTTATACCAACGTGCCGAAGTTTGAGTGAGTAGGGGAGTTAATTGTTTTTTTTCTAAATCTGTATAAGCTAGTTTGAAAATACCACCTTTTTTAAGTTCAATATCAATTCCACATAATTCCTTTAATTCTTCTTGAAGGTGAAAATAAGTTAATTGACTGTTTCTAGCAAAAGTAAAAAATGACTCAGAGTGATCCCACTCGGAATGGGCACCAAGCATTCCAGCAGCTGCCTTAGTTGTTTTCTGCCCAACTTGCTGTCCTTCAAGAACTGCGACATTAATGTTTTCTTTGGCTAGATAATAAGCAATGGAACAACCTATTATTCCACCACCAATTACGACAACATCAAATTTCTTGTTCATAAGTAAATTTACACCTTTCAAAATATTGCAAAGCAGCTTCTAGGGGATTTCGGGCAGAAAATATACCAGACATTACAGCAATACCGTCAATGTCGTTCCTTTTTAGAACTTGTATATGTTCAGGTAATATTCCTCCGACCGCATAGATTGGTATAGTTAACGTTTTTTTCATTTCTGGAATTAGTTCAATTCCATTAGGGGTTAATCCATTTTTACACTCTGTTTCAAAACAATGACCGTACATAATATAGTCAGCTTGATCATTTTCTGCCTGTATTGCTTCAGTAAGTGTGTGAACTGATTTTCCTACTCGTAAATTAGGAAAATATTCTTTTACATCAACAAGTGGAAGACCATGTCCTGGCAAGTGAATATTTGTTAGGTTAGAGAAAATAGCTATATCTAATCGATCATTTAAAACAATTTTTTTCATATCTACTTTGTTCATTTTTAGTAGATTTAAGAGTGATATTAGCTCGATTGCCTTTTTCGATTTTTCGCGAATATGTACATAATCAACTGCATCGATTATTTGAATTATTTTTGTAGCAAGTACTTCCACTGTGTGCTGATCATCTGTAATTGCAATAAGTTCCATGTCCCAGCCACTTTCATTATCAAAATTTTTTCAACAAAAAAACCACTTCCCTAAAAAAAGAAAGTGGTTACATTGCACGCGAAAAAAGTATAAAATGCGCCACTTTCCTACGCAGGTACTAGCCTGTTCAGGTTTTGAGGGTTTAAAAGTAACTACTTTATTCTCAGCCCTTATCAAGGGATCCCCTAGTGATGAATATGTATGAAAATTAATCTTAGCATAGCATATAAAAAATAATATTCAATACTAAATTTATTTTTACTAGTCCAATTTATTACCAGAAATTGGGCTTGAAGTATAGTGAAATCAAGTGTTTTTAGTGGAATATAAAAACTAATAATTTTTTTAATTTGGAATTTCTGTAAAAATTTAGGGAAATAAAAACATTTACATTTTAAATTTGTGGGTTTATATTTAGGTGGAACAATTTAATCGATTGACTAGGGGTGTCCAATTAGTTGGGCTGAGAGAGAAACGCGATTTTAGTTTCTTAACCCTCAGGACCTGATCTGGTTCATACCAGCGTGGGGAAGTTAGAAATTTCTCATTAATGATTACATAATTGTTAATGTAGTTTTACTAACATTTTGCCGGGTCTTAAATATAAGATTCCGGCTTTTTTCATGCTTTAAATGGATTGGATTTCGTCCTTTTTAAACTAATTAAAAAGGGGAATGAAATCAAATGAACAATTCTGTAAATGAAATGAATTTTTCCATCATGTCTAGTTTTTCAGGGAGTAAGAAGGTGTATGTTGAAGGATCTAGACCTGACATTAAGGTGCCAATGCGTGAGATTCAATTAAGTCCTACAACTGGCACTTTTGGCGAAGAAGAAAATGCTCCAGTTAGAGTATACGACACTAGCGGACCTTACACAGATTCAGCTAGCTCAGTTGATATTCGAATGGGACTTAAGGCGATTAGACAAAACTGGGTAATCGAACGAAATGATGTTGAAGAGTATGAAGGGCGTGAAATTAAGCCTGAAGATAATGGATATAGAAAAGAGTCAGATCAACATAATGTTGAGGTATTTAAAGGGTTAAAAAGAAAACCATTACGTGCAAAAGATAATGGAAATATTACTCAAATGCATTATGCTCGTAAAGGGATTATTACACCTGAAATGGAATTTATTGCGATTCGAGAGAATGTTTCAGCTGAATTTGTTCGCGATGAAGTTGCAAAAGGAAGGGCTGTCATTCCATCGAATATTAATCACCCTGAAAGTGAACCAATGATCATCGGTCGTAATTTTCATGTAAAAATAAACGCCAATATAGGTAATTCAGCGGTTACGTCTTCAATCGAAGAAGAAGTAGAAAAAATGACATGGGCTACTCGCTGGGGTGCGGATACGATGATGGATCTTTCAACTGGTAAGAATATTCATACAACACGTGAATGGATTATCCGAAATTCTCCAGTACCAGTAGGGACAGTTCCGATTTATCAGGCGCTTGAAAAGGTTAATGGAATTGCGGAAGACTTAAGCTGGGAAGTGTTTCGAGATACTCTAATTGAGCAAGCGGAACAAGGGGTAGACTATTTTACAATTCACGCTGGTGTATTATTACGTTATATCCCATTAACGGCAAAACGAGTGACAGGAATTGTATCTCGTGGTGGCTCTATTTTGGCTCAGTGGTGTTTAGCTCATCATAAAGAGAATTTTTTATATACTCATTTTGAAGAAATTTGTGAAATTATGAAGCGTTATGACGTAACATTCTCTTTAGGAGATGGACTGAGACCAGGTTCAATCGCCGATGCAAATGACGAAGCACAGTTTGCTGAGTTAGAAACTCTAGGTGAGTTAACGAAAATTGCATGGAAACACGATGTTCAAGTTATGATTGAAGGACCGGGACATGTACCAATGCACTTAATTAAAGAGAATATGGATAAACAATTAGAAATTTGTCAGGAAGCGCCATTTTATACATTAGGACCGTTAACGACTGATATTGCGCCTGGATACGATCACATTACATCAGCGATCGGTGCAGCAATGATTGGTTGGTTTGGTACTGCAATGCTTTGTTATGTAACTCCGAAAGAGCATTTAGGTCTTCCGAATAAAGAAGATGTAAGAGTAGGTGTTATTACATACAAAATAGCAGCGCATGCAGCTGACTTAGCAAAAGGCCACCCTGGTGCACAAAAAAGAGATGATGCACTTTCAAAAGCAAGATTTGAATTTAGATGGCGTGATCAGTTTAATCTTTCACTTGATCCGGAAAGAGCAATTGAATATCACGACGAAACATTACCTGCTGAAGGAGCTAAAACAGCGCATTTTTGTTCAATGTGTGGTCCAAAATTCTGTAGTATGAGAATCTCTCAAGATATTCGAGATATAGTAAAACAAGAAGAACTTCAGAATGATTCAATCATTGAAGAAGGAATGCAAGAAAAAGCACTTGAATTTAGAAAACAAGGCGGAGAAATCTATCAATAAGGGTGTGAGCCTTATATGAATAGGGTAGAAGAAATCATAAAAGAAATAAAGAATTTGGAAAGAAATATGAATCAGTTGAAAATTGAACTGAGCACAATTCAAAAAAACTGTGTACACGATTTCCAGAAGAAAGATACGATACAAGAATGCCTTAAATGCAATTTAATTGAAAGTTTAAGCTGGTAATAGGAATTAACAATGAAAAAACAAACCTCAAAACAAAGAGGTTTGTTTTTTTACTCGAGAATTAATGTTCCGACAAACTATTGATTGAAACTTCTTCCTCCCGATCTGGTTGACCAAGCGGATAGATTCTAGCAGTTTCATTTGTTTCATCAACATGTTGAATGTAAATTGGTACTCCATTATACGTCACATTTGCCATTTCAGGTGAAGAAGCAATCTCTTGAGCGCGTTGTTTATTCATAGTGAACCTCCTCTTAATTAAAAATAGAAACCTAACATATTATTAACCGTGGGGTGATTTGGTATTCATTTAAAATTTTTCTTAAAAAGCATGCCGCATTATAAAGACTTACGCTCTTAAATTTGAGAGAAGGTCTTTTTTTTATTGTTTTTTAAGAGAAATGCTGAAGGTAAAGAAATGAAGTAAAAGGGAATAGGAAGAATCAAGCAAAGAGGCCTTATATACAAATATTACCATTGAAAATGATTATCATTACTGCTACGATTGTAAACGGTAATTGATAATGATAACTATTTTCAATAAAATGCAAAGGAGGTGGAATTTATCGAGGATAATCAATTTTGAGAATTAAATATCAATTTTAAAAAAACACATGATATTAGTGAGAATTTAGAATTTCTTACTATAAAGAATTGGAGAACTTATTTAAATGGAATTATTCATTCAGCAACTAAAAAATAATGCTTTTCAATGTTTATTTACTTTAATGCGAATTCTATTTGGAATTGGTTGGTTATTTGCTGGGGTTACGAAAATTACTGAGAAGCGTTGGTATAGTGAACCTGGGACTTTTATTAAAACCTATTTTATTTTGGCCATTGAAAAGCCAAATGTCCCTGAGTTTTATAAATATTTCATTCAACATTTTGCAATGAAGCATTACTTATTTTTTAATTACACGATTCCTGTAGTTCAAATTTTAATTGGCATTCTATTAATAATGGGTTTATTCATTCTTCCTTCTGTATTATTTTGTCTATTTATGCATATTAATTTCATTCTTTCAGGTAATATGAACTTAATAAGTTTAACCTTATATACAAGCGCTTTTGGAATTTTACTTTCTTTAAATCGAGTTTACGTGTTAAGTTTAGATCGTTACCTTGGAATAGAAAAACTGTTCGTCTTAAAAAGTTCAGTACATATCAATACAATTCATTCAAAGCAAGCTCAGGCTTCTTAATATATAATAAAAAAACTCCTGTTAAAATTTAACAGGAGTTTTATAGTTTTTAAAGATTACCAGTGATGTCCATATCCATATCCGTCATATCCAGACCAGCAAGCTGCTCCAACAATGATTAATAAAATAAATAGAACAACGATTAAAGCAAAACCGTTAAGATGGTGACCGTGATGTCCAGTACTCATACATGTGACCTCCTTCATACGATATTTAAGGGAAACTCCCTTAGGGTCATGTAACTAATTGAAAATTACAATTAGGAGAGGTGGATAATGTATCGTATGTTTTTTTGCCAACTATGAAACTAGTCTATAATGTAATTAGGCTTATACCTAGACGTAAGTTTTAATAAATGAATTATTTTTCCTTAGGAAGTGAAATTGCAGTTTCAACTACATAACCATTTTGAAACTTCACAGCAATTGTACCTAAATAAGTGTCAGTAGGCTGAAGTGTTTCGGTACAAGTAAAATAACGAATATGTACAACTTCTTTCGTATCTTTACTAATCTTTTGACAAGCAAGTAAATTACTTAGTCGTTTTAATGCAATCTCTCTTTTCACTCCAATAAGATCTTTTTTAATAAATGATTCATAATAATTTTTTAATGGGAACATTTTAACAGCTCCTGTTCTTCGAAAATAAAATTTCCTAAGTCGTATCATATCATAAAGTAAATCTGTTTTTGTAAAGTTTGTTGTTGTGGATATTTATCATTATTCTAGATTGTTGTGGAAAATATGTAACTAACAAAAAAATCCCACTATAGGTTACTATAGTGGGATTTGCTTACTTATGCAGTTCGATTTGAATCCTTATCAAACTTATTTTTACCGTTTAGTTTAGAATTTTTATATCCGTATGTGCTATAAATTACTAAACCGATTACTAACCAAACTACGAAACCTTTCCAAGTAAATGATGAAAGTTGTAGCATTAAATATACACAGAATACAACAGCTAATACTGGTACTACAGGTACCCAAGGAGTTTTGAATCCACGCTTTAAGTCTGGACGAGTTTTTCTTAATACTAGAACACCAAGAGAAACAGCAGAGAAAGCGAATAGCGTACCAATATTTGTTAATTCAGCTAATTTGTTTAATGGAATTAAGCCAGCGAATAAAGCAACTAGTCCGCCAGTTACCCAAGTGCTTGTTACAGGAACTGCAGTTTTCTTGTTAACTTTTGATAATTTACCTGGTAATAAACCGTCTTTACTGATTGCATAGAATAGACGAGTTTGTCCAAACATCATTACGATTAATACAGTTGTAATACCGATGATTGCGCCAAGTGAAATGAAACCAGCAGCCCAATCTTGGTGAATAAATGCTAGTGCAAAAGCAACAGGGTCTTTAACACCTAATTGATCAAACGGAACGATACCAGTAAGAATTAATGAAACGACAATATATAAGATTGTACAAATTGTTAAAGCTGAGATAATACCGATTGGTAAGTTACGTTGAGGGTTTTTAACTTCCTCAGCTGCAGTTGATACTGCATCAAATCCAAAGTAAGCAAATACTACTACTGCAGCACCAGCTGTTACCCCATGGAATCCCATTGGCATAAATGGAGTCCAGTTATGCGGTTGAACGTACCAAACACCAACAACGATGAAAAGTGCTACTACTGCTAATTTTACAATTACCATGATCGTGTTAAGTTTTGCAGATTCTCTAACACCTCTAGTAAGAATGAACGTTACAAGTAAAACAATAATTACTGCTGGTAAATCAATAAAAGTATGTTTAGATGGATCAAATGCACTTGTTAAAGCTGTTGGAAGGTTTACTCCAAAACCATGTAATAAACTTTGGAAATATCCAGACCATCCACTTGCTACTGCTGAAGATGCAAGTCCATACTCTAGTACCATATCCCAACCTAATATCCAAGCAATAACTTCACCAAAAGCAACATAACTATAAGTGTAAGCACTACCAGCCTCTGGAATCATAGAAGCAAATTCAGAGTAACAAAGTGCGGCGAATGTACAAGCTAAACCTGCGATAATAAATGAAAGAACAAGTGCTGGACCTGCATAATCAGCTGCTGCTACACCAGTTAAAACGAATATACCTGTACCGATGATGGCACCGATACCTAACATTGTAAGATCAAACGCCCCTAGAACTTGTTTAAGTGAACTAGGTGAACTACCTGAAACGGATTTTTTTCGAAATAAATTCATATGAGCCTCCTCTAATCCTATTTTATTAGTTTTTTAATCTTCTATTTAGAAAGTTTATTATTTTCTAATTTTACCTTAAAAAATAGAAAATTCTGACAATTAGCTGCGAAGTAATTTAATATATTGTCTTGTTTAAGTGATTTTTATAATATCATACTTATAAAAATATTCAAAGAATTTTTCGACTTTTTTTTCAGTTTTTTTTAAAATGTGTAGTAAATTCGACATATTACTGAGTACCTATTTATTCAGTTAAAATGAACTAAATGGCGCTTGTACCATAAGTAACAACGATTCTCTAGAAACTTCATATTTCTTATGGTTGAAATTGTAATCAAACTAAATAATTAAATTTTTATGTTTTTTCTTCAAAAATAAAATAAACCTCCTTAATAGAGGTTTATTTTTGGGTCTTTTTTATCATTTAATGTTCTTTTAAGTGACTTAATGATACTTCTTTATCATTTTGTGGCTGATCAAGAGGATAAATTCTTGCTGTACCCTCATTTTTATTAACATGCTGAATATAAACTGGTACTCCATCGCAAGTTACATTTATCATACCAGGTGCAGCTACGATTTCTAATGCTCTTTCAGTGTCCATCATAATACCTCCTTAATTTATTAACCTATTTTATTATTTACATAGTAAAGTTACAGTATTCATGGAAAATAAGAGCTTTTTTAAAGGATTATGTAACATAGGACAGGGAGGAAAATTGTTTTTAGTTTTGCCTGCATTACTTAACTCGTTTCTTTTCTTGTTGTATGATGGCAATGAAAGCGAAAAATAAAATTGAACTACACATAAATAGTAAACAAAGTAAACCAAAAAGTATTTGCATATTCGTACCTCCTTTTTATTATGAGAAAAGCGTAAAGTATGGAACTAGTTTCAGAGCAAGAAAAAGTTTAGAAAAGGTGAGAAAATGTCTAATATTAAAGAAATTGCGAGGATTGCCGGCGTTTCAGTTACAACAGTCTCACGAGTTTTAAATGATGAACCATATGTTAGTGAGGAAAAAAGAAAAGCAGTCTTAAATGCAATTGAGCTAACCAATTATCAACGAAATCAAAATGCAGTCAATTTAAGTAAAGGAAAAACGAATCTAATTGGAGTCGTCATTCCGTTCTCGCAACATCCGTACTTTGGATTGCTAATTGATGGAATTGCTAACGAAGCGATAAAAAATAATTATAAGTTAGTACTATTTCAATCAAATTATGAGGAGAAGAGAGAAATTGAGGCTTTAAAGATGCTGCAGCATAAACAAATAGATTCGCTCATTATTTGTTCTAGAATTTGTTCGATTGAAATGATCGAGCATTATAAGCAATTTGGACAAATAGTATTATTTGAAGATACGAGAAATACGGGGGTTTCCTCAACATTTATCGATCAATACAATTGCTTCATGATTGCATTAGAATATTTATATCAAAAAGGACATCGGAAAATCGGTTATAGTATTGGCCGTAGAACAGGCAAGAATAGTAAACAAAGAGAATCTGCCTATATTGATTTTCATAATAAATATAATGAATCTCTAAATAACGATTTCGTATTCGATAATTGTTACTATTTTGAAGATGGTGAAAGAATCGTCCAATCTTTATTAAATTTAAAAGAGAGACCAACAGCCTTGTTAGTAACAAGTGACCAAGTGGCAGCGGGTGTGCAGACTTGCTGTAATGATCGTGGAATAGCTATTCCTCATGATCTAGCGATAATTGGGTTCGATAATCAACCAATTGCAAAAGTAATGAAGTTAACAACAGTCGAAATTCCATTACGAGAAATAGGGAAGAAACTTTTTATACAAGCGATTGATTCTGTAATTAATCAAGAGGAGATAGCGATTAAATTAATTGAGCGGCAGACGGTATAATAAAAAAGCTAGTCAGGGGCTAGCTTTTTTTCGTGACGTTGTATGGGGAAGTGCAAAAAAAGCTGAAACTGCAAATAAATCTGGGGAAGTGCAAATAAAAAATTGGTATCTGCAATAAAAATCAGCATAACTGCAAATAAAGTCTTGAAACATGATTGTATAGAGTAAATGCATTAAAAAAATAGAAGAAATAACATTAAAAATGGACTGAGAAACAGCTAAAATTAAATAAAATCCAGTAAAACCAATATTATTACACAATAAATTTTCAAGGATTATGCCGAATTATTTCAATAAAATTTAATCAATAAAGTTAAACTATAAGTCCGGACTATAACTCCAAAGTAAAAACTAATATAAAACTAGCTTTTGATAGACTGATCCCATAAAGGTGACTGTTCTCTAACAACTTCCATAAATTTTCTAGCAGCACGGGATTGCCATCTGTTTTTATGCCAAGACATGATCGTAGATACACTTCCTAAATTTGTATCCCATTTTATGACTTTTAGTTTTTGTTGCTGCATTTCATTTTGAACTGCTACGAGTGGGAGTATGGATATACCAAGTCCACACATAACACATTGTTTAATTGCCTCAACACTCCAAAATTCCATTCCAGTCTCAGTTGCGATTCCTTTACTTCTTAAAAATGCTTCAAAATAATCACGATAACTACCTTGTTCTGTGAGAATTATATTTTCATTCGCATTTAGTGTAAACGATGAAAGTGTTCTAGTATCAGAAGATGGAGGTAGCAAAATGACAAGTGGTTCTTCAATTAGTGTTTCCGTATATAAATCAGAATCCGGTAATGGAGCCTGCAGGAAGAAGCCAATATCTAGATCGCCTCGACGTAATTCATCTTGTAATTCCCAACATGAACCAGATTTCATCATAATATTTACTTTCGGGTTTTGTGATCGAAATGCTTGGATAATTTGTGGAAGACGATAGATTGTTAAAGATTCTGGAGCGCCAATTTTTAATGTAGATACCTCTTCATTTTCCATTTGGAATACATCTTTTGCTTTTGTATAGAGCTGAATCATTTCGATTGCGTGAACTAAAAAGTTCTCACCGACCTCAGTCAGATGTACCTTTTTACCTAATCGGTCAAATAAAGGTACTCCTAGCTCTTGCTCAAGTGCTTGTATATGTGCAGTAACTGTAGATTGTGCATATCCGAGATGGATCGCAGCTCTAGAGAACCCGCCCATATCCACAATTGACTTAAATGTAATTAAATGTCGGATTTCCATAATTGCCTCCTAACTATCGGATTTTCCGATAGTTTATATCATAACTATTCATTTTACCGATGTTAGATTGGTTCATATAATTAAATTATACGAAATTACAATTTGTTTCAATAACTATTGGAGGGATATGAATGAGGAATCGAAAAATTGGTTTTCTTTTGCTCAGCGGGTTAATGATTGGACCTATTTTAGGTTCAGGAATTATTATTTTACCACCTGCAGTGTATGTAACTACTGGAAATTATGCTATTTTTGCTTGGGTTCTTATGCTTGGTTTAAGTTTAATATTTGCACTAATGTTCGGTAAGCTAAGTTTGTTGATTCCAGGAGATTCTGGAGTGCCATTGGCAGTTGAGCGTGCTTTTGGTACACAAATAAAAAACCTTTCAGCTATTTTCTTTTTACTTGCAGTTTGTTTTGGACCAATTGCAGTTACAGGAACGGCAGGGCATTACTTACAACTACTGACGAATCAAAGCTTCTTCAATGAAAAGTGGCTAGCTTTAGGAATACTATGTTTTGTTTATATCATTTTAACTAGAAGCATTGCCGATGTTGGAAAATTTGCCTTTTTCATGTCTAGTTTCATTGTAGTGACACTTATAGTTGGCAGTATTCATACATTATTTACAGTTGATGGGAGCTTTACTTTATCGAAGCCAATTACTGTTTCTGATTTTGGAGAAAGTTTACTTTTATTATTTTGGGCATTAATCGGGTGGGAGGTCATCGGTAGCTATTCTTTAGAAGTAAAAACTCCAGAACGAACAATTCCTAAAGCAGTAGTCTTAAGTTTCTCGATTATAGCAATAGTAAGTTTAACAGTTGCATTTGCTTTCCAGTGGATTCATTCTAAAAATGGAAGTATGATGGATCAATCATTAGCACCGTTACTTCAGAGTTTATTTGGAAGTTGGTCAACTCCAATTATTTCAACAATTACAATTGCTCTTTGTATTAGTACGGTTCTGCTAGTAATAGGAGCAGTATCAAGGCTAATTGCCGATCAAGCCAAAAACGGTTTATTACCTTCATGGCTTTCTTTTAAAAATAAAAATAATGTTGCAACTCGATCATTATTTAGTTTGTTTGGCATTCACATAATTGTATTTATTCTCTATTTTAATGACTTCCTAAACATTCAAACACTTGTAGCGATTGCAAATGCATTCTTCCTATGCAACGCCTTACTAGGAGTATTGGCATGTTTGCGATTATTTGATTCCATATTTTTTAAAATGGGTTCATGTATTCTAGCAATTTGCTTTTTAGGAATACTTTTATTCTCTTCACCAGTCATATTAATATTGATCATATTAGTTTCAGTGTACTTTATTTGGCTACAAAAAAGAGATTTAAAACAACATGAAAAAATTTTACAAGTTGGAAATGAATAATGGATAAGAGAGGGAACTTCTATTAAAAGAAGTTTCTTTTTTTGAAATGTAAATTTTTATAATAATAATAATTCTACTTATTGTATATTTATTATTATTTTTATATGGATATTTACTCAAGTTTTACACGTTTTTTTCAGATTGGTATACGATGAAGCTATTACTTTTTTAGTGCAGATGAAAGGCCTTTTGTTATTTTAGAATTAAATCTTTTTTTGTAGTTATCAGGTTTACATCTTTCTATTTCTGATATAAAGAGAAACGCTTAATAAAATGTTTTCCTAATGATTCTAGGAGCATTGTTAAGTGGAGTTTATTACTTCTTGCTATAAATAAACATAATGAAAAATCTGATTTTATCCAAATGAAAAAACTATTCAATTGTATTATTAATTAATCTAAATTAATGTAATTCTGGAATTTGTAAGTCTTAATGTCTACATTAATTGCATGAATTAATATTTTCTGAAGTTACTTTAATATTAATATTTATACACTTTTGTATTGGTTGCAAAAAAATATATATAGCAAGGTGATTAAATTTGGTAGAAAAAAATAATAAATTTTTTAACTAAATAGAGTGTGGAATTTTCCATATTTTATAAGGTTTTTTCGCTTAAATTATCTTTTCTATTAGATCGTTTTAAAAGAAATAGAATCTTAAAATCTTTACAATCAAATAATTGCTAGTTATAATGAAACCAAATTTGATAATTAGTGTCCTTCGGGGTCGGGTGAAATTCCCAACCGGCGGTGTTGTATATTTTTATACTAAGCCCGTGAGCTTCATATAGATTTTTTATATGTTGCTGATCTAGTTAGAATCTAGAGCCGACAGTATAGTCTGGATGGGAGAAGGATGGAGTGCATATATGGTATGGTTATTTTTTTCAAAAATACTATCTGTATGGGCTTAATTCGTTGTGCATATTTTGTATCCACAACAATAGACGCGCTATAGTACTGTCTTTTAATAGACTCAAATTGTACATGCGTTTATTTAAGTATGCTTCCTTTCTTAAACATCTATTGCCCCTTAGGAGTTTCCTAAGGGGCTTTTCACTTTTTCAAATTAATTTGAATTAGAGGGTGTGATAAGGTGGATCAACTATTTATGAAATTAGAGATGGATATTACAAAGTCATTTATCGGGCTTGGGTGTAATATGCTTTTTCGAAATGAGGTGAAAAAAACTTGTTTACTGGAATCGTTGAGGAAATAGGAACAGTAAAAAATATCATAAAAAAAGGTAAAACTTTATTGCTAACAATTGAGGCACCAGTCATTTTAGAGGATGTTCATTTAGGAGATAGTATCTCTGTAAATGGAGTGTGTTTAACCGTTACAGATTTTACTAAAAATGAATTTTCTGTTGATGTCATGCCTGAAACGTTTCAAGCGTCGAATCTAAGTACTTTGGTTTCAAACCAAAAAGTAAATTTAGAGCGGGCAATGGCTGCAAATGGAAGGTTTGGTGGACATATTGTATCGGGTCATATTGATGGCACAGGTAAAATACTATCTGTTAAAACAATGGAAAACGCAGTAATGTATAAAATTAATATTCCAAGTCAGTTTGCTAGGTATTGCCTACAAAAAGGCAGTATAACGATTGATGGTACAAGTTTAACAATATTTGAAGTTGAAAATGATATTGTAACAATCTCTTTAATTCCTCATACCCGCTCACATACGATCTTAGGCAGTAAAAAAACGGGAGACGTTGTTAATATTGAGTTTGATTTATTAGGTAAGTATGTTGAAAAAATGCTTGGTATGAATGAGACGAAAAAGAGTTCTGCAATAACAACTTCATTTTTATCTCAAAATGGCTATATATAAAGGAGTAAGATCATGTTCTCTAAAATAGAAGAAGCAATTGAAGACTTAAAAAATGGAAAAATTATTATTGTTTGTGATGATGAAGATAGAGAAAATGAAGGAGATTTTGTTGTTATCGGTGAATTTGCAACTCCTGAAAATATAAATTTTATGGCAACACATGGCCGCGGTTTAATTTGTGCACCTGTTTCTGAAGAGATAGCTAAAAAACTAGATTTATATGACATGGTAACAAACAATACAGATTCACATGGAACTGCCTTTACTGTAAGTATTGATCATATCGATTCTACTACTGGTATCTCAGCATTTGAGCGTTCACATACTGTTTTACAAATGTTAAATGATAAATCAACTGGAGCAGATTTTAGAAGACCTGGTCATATGTTTCCTTTAGTCGCTAAAAACGGAGGCGTTATTGAGAGACCGGGACATACTGAAGCTGCAGTAGATTTAGCTCGAATGGCTGGATCGAAAGAAGTTGGTGTCATTTGTGAAATTATGAATGACGATGGAACAATGGCAAGAGTACCAGATTTAATTCAAATCGCAAACAAGTTTAATTTAAAAATGATAACAATTAAAGATTTAATTCATTATAGAAGTAAAACTGAACAACTTGTTCAAAGAGAAGTTGAAATCAAATTACCAACTGATTTTGGTGATTTTAAGATGATTGGTTATACAAATGAGATCGACGGTAAAGAGCATATTGCGATTGTAAAAGGTAAAGTTGACGATGGTGAACCAGTGCTTGTACGTATTCATTCGGAATGTTTAACAGGTGATGTATTTGGCTCATGTCGTTGTGATTGTGGACCTCAGTTACAATCAACATTATCGATGATTGAAGAAGCAGGCAAAGGCGTAATTGTTTATATGCGACAAGAAGGCAGAGGGATTGGCTTACTTAATAAGTTAAGAGCATATAAGTTACAGGAAGAAGGCTTTGATACTGTTGAAGCAAATTTAAATTTAGGATTTGATTCAGATTTAAGAGATTATGCGATAAGTGCTCAAATTATAAAAGATTTAGGCATTGAGAGTATAGATTTAATAACTAATAATCCAGTTAAAATTGATGCGTTAAAATCTCACGGAATACAGATTAATAATCGAGTGCCAATTCAAACCGAAATGAAAACAGAAAACGAAAAATATTTAATTACTAAAATCGAAAAAATGGGACATTTATTACACTATTAATAGGGAGAGATAATTATGAAATTCGAAGGAAATTTAGTAGGATCAGGACTTAAAGTTGCAGTAATCGTAGGACGTTTTAATGAATTTATTACATCAAAACTACTTGGTGGTGCAGAAGATGCTCTATATCGTCATGGTGTAGAAGAATCAGACGTTGATGTTATTTGGGTACCAGGAGCATTTGAAATTCCATTAGTTGCAAAAAAACTAGCAGATTCAAAAAAATACGATGCGGTCATTACGCTAGGAACAGTTATTCGTGGGTCAACTACTCATTATGATTACGTATGTAACGAGGTAGCAAAAGGTGTCGCTGCTATTACTCTACAAACTGGGATTCCTGTTATTTTTGGTGTATTAACAACAGAAAATATTGAACAAGCGATTGAAAGAGCGGGCACAAAAGCTGGTAATAAAGGCTGGGATGCTGGTATTTCGGCAATTGAAATGGCTAATTTATTAAGAACTTTAAACTAAGTGTATATATAATAGAAGAAACTGGTTAAGGAGAGGTGAATTTTACCTCTCTTTTTTTTATTTTTTTATCAAGTGAAAGTTATTTTTTATGTAGAAAAGCAATCTGAAGATTTGTTTAATCTCATAAAATTGTGGTAGTGTAAAATTTAGTAAAGCTTTATTTGGAGGTAGAAATTAAATGTTATTTTTACTAATTTTAGTATTGTTAGTTATCTTTATCATAACTTTTTTAAATACATATCCTCATTTTGGGAAGAAATATTCAAAGGATCAAATGGAGTCATTTTATGCTTTGGATCATTATAAAAATGGTAAGTTTATAAACCAAGTTCCTACGAGTATGAGTATGGATTTCAAAACAAATATTTCTATGATTAGAGACTTTGTTAAGAAAAATCCGAACCGTACGCCTAAAGATGGGATCCCAATGGAGAAAATCGATGTTTCATTATTGCATTCGAAAAATAACGACACAAAAATTACTTGGTTTGGACATTCAGCTTTATTAATTCAAATCGATGGAAAAAATATTTTAATTGATCCAATGTTTGGGAACGCACCCACCCCGTTTCCGCAATTTGGTGGTAAAAGATATAGTGGAGGTTTACCAATTGAGATCAATGAATTACCAAAAATAGATGCTGTCGTATTATCACATGATCATTATGACCATTTAGATTACGGTACTATAAAAAAAATAAAACAAAAGGTTAATCGATTTATTGTTCCTCTTGGTGTAGGGAGTCACTTGGTGAGCTGGGGAGTACCGAAAGAGAGTATTTCTGAACATAACTGGTGGGATGAATTTAAATTTGATCAATTAACATTAGCTTGTACACCAGCAAGACATTTTTCAGGGAGAAGCTTAACTGATCGTAACAGTACATTATGGTGTTCATGGGTCATCATTGGTGAGACAAAGAAAATTTATTTTAGTGGAGATAGCGGTTATGCACCTCATTTTAAGGAAATAGGGGAAAAATATGGACCGTTTGATCTTGCGCTAATGGAATGTGGTCAATTTGATAAACGATGGTCTGCAATCCATATGCTGCCAGAAGAAACAGTTCAGGCTTTTGTTGATGTAAAAGGTGAAGTTCTTGTTCCAATTCATTTTGGTGCTTTTACATTAGCATTTCATGACTGGAATGACCCAATTGAACGAGCTGTTAAGGCTGCTAAAGAAAATGGGGTAAAGTATGCCACACCCAAAATTGGAGAAACAATTAATATAAGTACAGGTGAATATCCTAATTCAATTTGGTGGGAATAGTTTTTTTATTTTAAAAACAGCAGGATTGTACCTTTTAATATTGAATAAATAAAAAATCAATTTTTTAGGGAAGTGATGTAAATGGAAGCATTAAAAGAAAGTGCAAAAATAGTACAAGATTTAATTTTTGAGTTAGGTTATTCAAATAAAGTGATTGAATTACCAAATAGTGCAAGAACTGCTAAGGAAGCGGCGGATGAATTAAATTGTGAAGTGGCTCAAATAGCAAAGTCGATTATATTTAAATTAGAAAGTTCAAATAGCGCTGTACTAGTAGTAGCAAGTGGAATAAACCGAGTAGATGAGAAAAAAATCGAGAAAATACTAAATGATAAATTAGGAAAAGCAGATGCTGATTTTGTACGTGAACAAACAGGGTTCGTAATTGGAGGAGTTTCACCAATCGGGCATAAAAACCAAGTAATTACATTTATTGATGAGGATCTATTACAGTATAAAGAAGTATGGGCTGCTGCGGGTCATCCAAAAGCAATTTTTCAGTTAACATCAAATGAATTGATTGAAATGACAAAAGGTAAAGTAGTAAAAATTAAATAATAGAACTTAAATCATTTAGGCACATTCAAGTGTAATAAATCAGTTTTTGATTTACTATACTTAAATGTGCCTATTTGTATTGGGAAATTTTACCTCATAATTCATTTGAAATACGTCAGATTAAATTAGAGGGAAAGTGAGATGAATAAGTAAATGTTTAAATTTATTTGTACGACTTGTGGCGTTCAGTATAACAAGTCGATTGATCCTCCTAAGTACTGCATAATTTGTTCTGAAGAAAGACAATACATCAATCCAAGTGGTCAAAGTTGGACAACATTACAATCAATGAAAGAACAAAACTATCAAAATATTATTCGCTTTGAAGAAGAAAATTTATATAGTATTGTAACGAGCCCTAAGTTTGGGATTGGTCAAACTGCATATCTCATTAAGAATAAAGGATTTAATTTATTATGGGATTGTGTCACTTATCTAGATGAGAAAACGATTGAAGAAATTATGAGGTTAGGAGGAATCAATGCGATTGCTTTATCACATCCACACTATTACTCTAGTCAAATTGAATGGGCTGAAAAATTTGATGTACCTCTATACATACATGAAGATGATCAAGAATGGGTTACGAGAAAAAGCGATAGGATTATTTTTTGGTCTGGTGAATCGTTAGAGCTTAACAAAGGAATTCAAATTCATCGATTAGGCGGGCACTTTAAAGGTGGGGCAGTATTAGAATGGAAAGCTGGAAATGAGCAAAAAGGAATACTGTTAACGGGAGATATAATTCAAGTTGTTGCAGATCCAAATTGGGTAAGTTTTATGTATAGCTATCCTAATTTAATTCCATTACCAGCCAAAAAAGTAAAAGAGATATCGTTAGCAGTAGAGAAGTTAACATTTGATCGGATTTATAATGCATTTCATGGGATTGTAAAAGAAAATGCAAAGCTCGTTGTCCATAATTCGGCTAAAAGATATATTGAAGCATTGGATGGGACTTTATTTGATACTTGAATGACAGTTAATAGTAGAAAAAGGGACCAAATTTAATTGGTTCTTTTTTGTGTTTTAGAAACGTTACTTGGGAACATTCTAGCGTTTAAATTAACTTAGAGTTTATTTCTATATTTTAATTAAAAATTTTTAATAAGTTAATTAAACGATCAATCGAATCCCTAAAATTGTTAAAAATCATGTTAATTTTATTGAAAGAAATGTAGAATTTTGTCGTATTTTTTAAATAATGGTATAAACACTGAAAAATCAAGGCCTTTAATAACCCATTTGATTAAAAACAGAATATTCACGATAATTTAGTTAAGGTAAATGAACGAAAATTGTTCATTTTTAACGATTAATTACAATGAACTTTGTCAGAAAAAGATAATTTTTGTAATTAATTGTATTAGGTAAATTGTTGAAAACGAACTGGAGGAAGAAAAATGGGGGAAAACAGAGAGAAGGGTAAAGTTCTGAAAGGTTTTACAGTATTAGCTTTAACATCTAGTTTTATTTTAGGTTCTCTTGGACAAGTATCAAATGTATCAAATGCAGCAAGTCCAAGTACAGCGGAAGATATCTTGGCAAGTTTATCTTCAGAGCAAAGAGCGGCTCTGAAGCAGCTTTCGACGAATGAAGAATCAGGGCTTCAAATTTCATCTGATATTAATTTGGATTCTACAGAGCAAACTAGTGTCATTGTAGAGTTTGTGAGTCAACCTGTTAAAGTCGCTCAAATCGAGGCGAGTGTAGAAGGGAAAACCTTAACTAAATCGGATGCTGAAGCACAAATTGATCAAGACCACGATACGTTTACTAAAGATGTTGCGCAAGTATTGAATAGTGAAAAAAGTAAAAAAGTAGATTATAAAATTAATCGTTCATATAAAAATGCATTTAATGGTGTTGCCATGTCGTTACCAGCAAATCAAATTAAGAATCTACTAAAATCAAAAGCTGTAAAAAAAGTTTGGAGTAACCAAACATTTACCATTGATCCACCAAAAGAAAGTGATCAGTTAAAAGCAGATGAAGCGAATATTGGAAACTATACGCCATATGATGCGTTAGATCGTTTACATGCGGAAGGATTTACAGGTAAAGGTATTAAAGTAGGGATTTTAGATACAGGTATGGATTATAACCATCCAGACTTAAAGGATGCTTATAAAGGTGGATATGATTTCGTTGATAATGATAATGATCCAATGGAAACGACTTATGCCGATTGGAAAAAGTCGGGTAAACCTGAAATTAGTAATTCAGAAGCATATTACACTGAACATGGTACACATGTTGCAGGAATCATTGGTGGCCGCGGTAAAGCAAATAGTGATTATAAAACGTTAGGGGCAGCACCAGAATCAGATCTATACGCTTACCGAGTACTTGGACCATATGGTAGTGGAACAACTGATTCGATTCTTGCAGGTATTGATCGTGCTGTTCAAGACGGAATGGACGTTATTAATATGTCGCTTGGAGCAACAATAAATGATCCAATGTATGCAACGTCAATTGCAGTAAACAACGCAGTATTAAGTGGTGTTACAACCGTAGTAGCAGCAGGAAATACTGGCGATCAAATGTATACCCTCGGTTCACCTGGAGCTGCGGCATTAGCATTAACAGTAGGTGCGTCTTCTATTGCATTAGATGTTTATCAATACGCAGGAGTGAATAATGGTAAGAATTATTCAGTAAGGCAATTAGCACAAAATTATTCAGATGATATGAAATCTTTAAAAGGAAAAACATATCAGTTAGTTGATGTTGGTTTAGGAAATCCTGCCGATTTTACTGGAAAAGAAGTAAAGGGGAAAATTGCGTTTATTAAGCGTGGAACGATTGGCTTAATTGATAAGATTAAAAACGCAAAAGCAAACGGTGCTGTAGGCGTATTGATGTACAATGATGAAACGAATAAAGCTGAAGGTGCAATCCAAGCATTTCTTGGTGAATCAGTTGACGCAATTCCGGCGTTCTCTGTTTCAAATGAAGACGGATTAGCAATTTCCGCTGCGATTAAAGCTGGTGCATCAGATTTCACATTTGGAGACTATACAAAAATACAAACAAAATCAGATGAATTAGCAACATTTAGTTCAAGAGGCCCATCTCGTACGAACTATGATATTAAACCAGAAGTGACTGCACCCGGTGTATCCATTCTATCCACTGTACCATTTTATATAAATAATAAAACAGGGGATGGATCAAACCCTGAAGATTATAAATATGCATATTCACGCTTATCAGGAACGTCTATGGCAACACCTTATGTTGCAGGCGTATCAGCATTATTACTACAATCAAATAAAGATTTACAAACAGAGGATATTAAATCAATCTTAATGAATACAGCTGATCCTTTATCAAAAGCTTATAGCGTCTTTGAAGTAGGTAGTGGACGAGTTGATGCTTATGAAGCAATCCACTCAAATGTAGAATTAGAAGTAGTGGATCAAACCTCTACAATTATTGGTGGAAAAGAAGAATCAATAAAAGAGCTAACAGGTGGTATTAGCTTCGGTTCATATGGATCAGATGATGAAGACATTCAGGATTCTCGTAAAATTACATTAAAGAACCGCAGTGAAAAAGCAAAAACATTCAAGGTTGATGTGAAATTCCAAACTGGAACAAGAGGATCTAAAGACGCGGCAGCGAACAATGTAACCTTAACTGGACCTACATCTGTCAAATTAGACGGAATTAGCCAAAAGAATATCAAGTTTAACTTAAACATTCCAAAAACAGCTGAAAAAGGTACATACGAAGGCTATATTACATTCACAAATACAGCAGATTCAACTGAAGCATATCAAATTCCATTTGGTGGACGTTTTGTCGATGAAGGTATCGATACATTAAAAATTAACAATCCAATGTTTGGCACAAATACAGATTGGCCAGAAAATGCATATCCGTTTGTAAGTTTTAGTTACTCGTTAAAATCATATATGAAAACGTTAGATGTAGTGTTACAAGATGCAGAGACTGGCGAGGATTTAGGCTTAGTTGGCTCATTTGTACCAATTGTATTGAATGAAAACGTAACTTATACAAATTCAAGAGGATTTAATTCCGTCTACTATCCATTTACCGGAGATGAGAAAAATCCAATTAGTAGCGAACCAATTAATGCAACAGCGGGGAAATATAGATTAAAGATGATTGGAACAAATGAAAAAGGTAAAGTATTCACAAAAATAGCTGATTTCATTTATGAAGCTGGTGCACCAACTATGACAACTACCTTTGATAATTTAGATCAAAAAGTAATTGAATACAAAGACAGCCAATTTGATTCGAATGGACAATTTTTATATGACTTTAATATTAATTTAAATGATCCAGAAACTGCAGAAGCAAATCGCTTAGGTTTTCCGGTTGATCAATCAAGCAATGCAGTTGTTTCATTTTACAATAGCCCGTTCCCTGCAAAGCCAAAGTATACAGATAAAAACGGTAACTATACTGACAAGATTTTAGTTAAGAAGAGCGCTAAACCACTTGAGGTTGCGTTTTATGGATTTGATGCAGCTAGAAACTTTACTGGAAACGCAACGAATATGTTAGAAGTAACATTTGTAAGTGAAAATTTACCATATTACTATTTAAAAGCAAATAAACAAACCGTTACAACAGGTGATACTGTCAATTATAGTGTACGTTCAAATAACGTGAAAAATTTAAAAACAACGAAAATCAATTTGAAAGTTGATCCAAATCTTGCAACAATTCAAAATGTGGTTGTAAATGATGCAGTAAAACAATATGGGGATGCGGATGTTTCTGTCTCTTCAGTACCTGCTGCAAGTGGTGCACTTCTTTATACATTTACGTTTACTTATAAAGGAACGAATGCTTTACCAGAGGATTTACAACTAATTAATTTTGACTTGAAAACAGCAGAAAAGTGGACTAAGGGTATGCCTTTTGATAGTAGTACAGTGACAGCATCAACAATTGATCAATCAAATGTAGAAACAAGTAATATCTACACCTATATGGAATCTTATAAGCTTAAGTATGCTTATTCTAGATTAGATGCTTTCCTACAATTAGAAGGAACAATTGATCCAACTACTAATCAATTGAATTATGCATTAGATCAAACGGTAATTGGCGCAAAAGTAACCGTGACCTCATATGACGGAAAAACGACTATAGATGCACCAATTAAAAACAAAAGTGGCCAATACATTGCTGAAGGTATAAAAGCTGATTCAAAACCTTTTACTGTAAAAGTTGATGTGCCAGGCCATTTTACAATGACTAGAAAAATGAATCTAGCAGATGATGTACGTGGTGAAATAGTAGGAAAGAGAATGAATTGGAATTTAACTAGGGCAGCGGCTGGAGATGTCAATAAAGATAATGTAATCGACATATTAGATGCCATAGCTGTACAAACATATTGGGGTACAAATAATGCTACTACAGACTTTAACTTTGATAAAGTAGTAGATAAGAAAGATATGTCCTATATTGTGAAAAACTTTGGATTACAAAATCCTACAGTTGATAATGCGCCAAAACCAAAAACTACTAATAAAGAAAAAACTTTGGATAGCATTTTAAAAGATTTAGGATTAGAACAGTAATAAGGAAAGGGAAACCAAATGAATTGGTTTCCCTTTTTTGTGGTTTGATTTATTTCATTGTTAAAGTTTGATTTAGTTCTTCTTTTTTCGGCTTAAAAGCAGATAAAGATAAAACGAGTAAAGAGATTACACCAATCCAAATAATAATACTCATTGGATGACTCAGTGATAATCCTTTATCAAAATAGAAGATTTCTCTTAATCCATCTGCACCAAATCGCATTGGAACCCATGAGTAAATCCAGTCTTTTGAAAAAGTTGGTAAAAGTTCTTTTGGCATTCCGATTAAAGAACCTGAGAAGAAAAAGATTAGGGCAAAGATTCCTACACCACCAAAGCCGATCCAAGACATGACAGCAGAAATTAGGATATGGAAACAGAAATAAGCAATCGTTAAATATAGTGCAACGTCCAAGAAGTTTGGAAGTGTGAAGCCAATCCATTTTGCCATTAAAGTTATGCCGAAACCGATTAGGAAGGATAGGACTACTCCTAATAGTAATTGTTCAAAAATAACCTTTAATTTACTAATAGAGTTTGATGTTTCTGTTTTCTTTTTCGCTAAAAAGACGATTACGGCACCTATTAAACTAGACATCCAAAGTGGTGTGATTAAACTTACTGGTGCATTTCCATTTGCTGTATGTGTTCCAATTGCATTTACATTTTCAACCTTCGTTATGATTGGATTTGATAATACTTCAGCTTGATTTACTGAAATTTGGCTCACGTTTTTCTTTAATTCATTAAAAATTTCAGTATGAATTGTTAAGTTAAGATTTTCTACTAAATGAGTCAGCATTTGACTAGCCATCGTTGATCCATTTGCATTTTTACCTTGATTAACTAAAATTTTTATCGTAATTGGTGAAGGATTTGCTGTTTTTAATGAAGCCTGATTTTTACTTAAATCTTTTGGGAGAATAAGGGCAGCATAGTATTTTTGGTCATTTAGACCTTTACGTACTTTTTCTTCACTTGATACTTGAATCCACTTAATCGCTGGTTTTTCACCATTTTTCGTTTTAGATAGTGCATTTATTTTTGCAACCATCATATTACCTGCATTAACATTACCTTTTGAAGGTACTTGAATTCCTTGATCTTCGTTTACGATCGCGATTGGAAGATTTTTAGGTGTAGGATTTACGGATGATGCTAACGTTAGACTGAATATGATCGCAACAACTAATACTAGTATAGGAGCTAATATAGCTTGTTTTTGTTTAAATAAGTTCATTTTAATAACCTCCTAATTCTTTTAATTAAATAAATGAACAACGTGTTGACTATTGTTATGTGAAGATATTACAATGAGTTTTAATAAATCACAATAAGCAAATCAAACAAATGTGTTCATTGCTAAACACATTTATCAAATTTGTTTAGTAAGAACTTATATTCCAGAAGGATGATCTAAAATGAGTCAATCATTGAGAGAAATAAAAGTTGAAAAAACTAAGAAGTTAATAAAAGAGACGTTGTTAGATTTAATAGAAGAAAAAGGATTTGAAGCTATTTCAGTTAGAGATATTACTTTAAAAGCAGGATTAAATCGCGGTACATTTTATCTACATTACAGAGATAAATATGATTTAATGGAAAAAAGTCAAAATGAGGTATTGGAAGGATTACAGGATCGACTTATATTTATAAGGCCTAAAGAAATGAATGAGTTTTATTCAAATGATACGGTCTATCCACCTATTCTTAATGTATATCACTACTTAACAGAAAATCAAAGGTTTATAAAAATTTTAATCAGTACAAAAGGTGACCCAGCTTTTCCAAAGAAAATGAAGGAACATATTAAAGAGACGATTTATGAAAAACTAGTGGATTTATTAGAAGAAGAATTCATGATTGAAATTCCACATGAATACACAACTGCATTTATTTCATCGGCATTCTTTGGACTTATGGAGCAATGGCTAGAAAAAGAAGAACCAATTATCCCTGAAGAAATGGCAATCATGCATATGAAGCTTTTGAAGTTTATGAAGAAATTTGTTAGTCAAATCGCTAAATAATATATGCAAGAAAAAAGATGTCTCAAGACTTTTAATTGAGACATCTTTTTTCCTAATAATATTAAGATCTTGTTTCTGATATTGCAGTTCTTACCTTTTCAAATGATGTTTTAGCTTTGTGAGAGTTCAAGATCATTAAGTTTACGTACAATGCATCAATAATACTTAATTGTGCAATTCTTGAAGCAAGTGCCTCTGGCCGATATTCTGTTTCCTCAGAAGATGTGTAAAGTGAGACATCAACATTTTGACTTAGAGGAGATTTTGGAAAACCTGTTATACCAATCGTTTTGGTACCGTTTTCATTTAGTACTTGCAAAATACGAAGGATGTCTTTATTTGAGCCTGAGTGTGAGATAACGATTGCCACATCTTCCTTTGTCAATTGAGAAGCTGACATCAATTGAAAGTGAGAATCTGTATACGAGTTCGCTTTTATTCCTGTACGAATAAATTTATGGAAGGCATCCATGGCAATAACAGACGAGCCACCTACACCGTATAATTCAACTTTATTTGCTTTTAATATAAGATTTACTGCTTTTTTAATCGAAGCACCATCTAGAATTTGGGCAGTATTTTCTAGTGTTCGAATATTAGATTGAAATATTTTATTTGCTATTGTTATTTCATCGTCTTTTTCGTTAATTTCCTCGTGGATTTGCTGAATCGGCGTCATAATTTCAGTTGCTAATGCAATTTTAAGTGCTTGGTATCCTTTAAATCCAATCCTTTTACAAAATCTAAAAACAGTTGCATCAGCAACGTTTAAGTCTTCAGCTACTTCTGTAATCGTACTGTGAATAATATGCTTTGGGTTTTGTAATATATAATCAGCGATTTTTTTTTCTTTATCACTTAATCGCGCATAATAAGAACGAATTTTACCTAAGCTGTTCGTTTGTTCCATATTCTTTACACCTTTCCTCAGGAAATTGATTTTTAGAATAAATAAATTTTTAATATAGTATTAAATTGAAATTATTTGTATTTTAAAGATTTAGGAAAGCATTATTATTTGCTTAATAATTATTATATAGGAAAAAAGAGTTTTTTTTAATAATAATATGAAAACCCTTTCATGAGAAAATTATTTCGCACTTTATCATTTTTGTCAAAAAAATTTTTTTCACACATATTTAGTATAGCAAATTTTCAAAATAAATGGGTTAAGTGATAAAGAGAAAAAGGGAATATTATTTGCTTTAAATGAAGAAAGATGAAAATAAACATAGTTTACTGAATAGGTCTTTAAGAATAAGTAAAAATTAATACATTAGTCTTTAAGATAGGATTTTATTTTCAAATTCCATCTTTTTTTTAGTTATATTGTATTGAATTTGAAAGAAAATTTCCTAGTACTAGGTATAAATCATTAATTGTTTTTTCCTTAAAAGGATATTAAAATTTAGTAAAGAATAGTTAGATAAATATGGTTATAGAGATAGAGGAGGGTGCATATGATTGAGGGGGAAATCATAAAGTTTTATCGTGAAAAAATGGGGTTAACTCAAGCTATGCTTGGAGAAGGTATATGTACAACTACTCATGTAAGTAAAATTGAAAGAGGTAAGACGGCTTATTCACCTGATATTATTGCTTTATTTTCAGATCGTTTAGGAATTAATATTAATCAAGAAGTCCAATCTTTTTATAATTTAGAGAAAAAATTATATCTATGGCATGATGCTTTAATCATGAAAAAAGAAGCTCAAATAGAAGAATATAAAGCAGAACTTGAACAAATGCCCTTTATTGACTATTCACAATATGCAGCCCACTATAATTTACTAAGAGCAAGATATTATTTTCATAATCAAAATTTAGATATGGTTAAACAAATACTTACTTATGTAAAAAAAGAATTTAGTAATTTATCTCCTTTCGAGAAAAATTTATTCTATCATCTTCAAGGTATGTACTATATATCGAACTATACTAGCCTAAGTAGTGAAGATCATCAAAAGGCAATTAAAGTATTAAAGATGATTAATATTGATGAGTATCGAAATGAAGAATATTATCACCATCTAGCAATTGCCTATCATTTTGGAAGTTCAAAAATCTTAGCGTATAAATATGCCGAAATGGCACTTAAGTTTTTTCAGAAGACAAACAACTACTTATTTGCAATTAGTTCCGAAACCCTTATGTTATTGCAGTACGGTAGTGAACTAGAGATGAATTTTAGTGAAGTTGTTGAACGCTATAAAGATTTGATTCATAACTGTGAAGTATTAGGTGATCGCGAACGCAAGGCCATTTTATTAAATAATCTCGGAGTGAAGTACTTTAAGAGAGAAGAATATGAAACTGCACTGTATTATTTTGAGGAAAGTATTAATGAAACTGAAAATAAAAAATCAATCAATTATTTAAGACGTTTGTGCAATTATTTAGAGACATGTACGGAAGGCACACTATTAGAAAAAGAGATACTTCTTAGTGTGATGAAAAGAGCATTAGCATTAGCAAAAATGTTAAAAAGCCCAGTACATATTACATTAATTAAACTATTTAAGCTTAAGGCTGAGGGAGCCCGTGAAAAATTTTATCAATATCTATCGGATGAGGCACTCCCATTCTTTTATTCTACTAATAATAAATTTTATATCGAACAGTTCGGTAAGAAATTATATAAATACTATATAGAGATCAAAGAGTATCAAAAAGCTGCCGAGTTATATGAGTCAATTGAACATACATTTGTTAGCATGTAACAAAAGAAAATACATAGACAACGTAAGTAACGTGTCTATGTATTTTTTTGTCTTTTTTAGGGTAGAAAAAGTGCATTTATTATTTTAGTGAATTAAATTACGTAAAATTGGTTTAATCTGAAGGTGAAATATGTTGTAATTTGTCGATTTTATATAGGGTTATTGAGTAAACGTTGAAAAATCAGGGTTTGTTATAACCCAATTGATTAAAAATAGAAAATTCTCAATAATATAATTAATAGAAAAAACGACAATTGTCATTCTATTTTGTTGATTACTTGAAGAAGTTGTCAAAAAAACTTATATCTAGTAATTAACGTAAAAGGCAAACTAAGAAGAAAAATGAACTGGAGGAAGAAAAATGGGGGAAAAGAGAGAAAAAAGTAAAGTTTTAAAAAGTTTTACTGTTTTAGCTTTAACATCTAGTTTTATTTTAGGTTCTCTTGGACAAGTGTCAAATGTATCAAATGCAGCAAGTCCAAGTAAGGCAGAAGATATTTTGGCAAGTTTAAGTTCAGAGCAAAGAGCAGCTCTTAAGCAGCTTTCTACTAGTGAAGATTCTGGGCTGCAAGTTTCCTCAGATATTAATTTGGACTCTACTGAACAAACAAGTGTCATTGTAGAGTTTGCTAATAAACCAGTGAAGGTCGCTCAAATTGAAGCGAGTGTTGAGGGGAAAACTTTAACGAAATCAGATGCTGAAGATCTGATTGACCAAGACCATGAAACTTTTACAAAAGATGTTAGCAAAGTGTTAACAACTAGTAAAAGTAAAAAAGTAGATTATAAAATTAATCATTCATATAAACACGCATTCAATGGTGTTTCTATGACATTACCAGCAAATCAAATTAAGAATCTATTAAAATCTAAAGCTGTAAAAAAAGTATGGAGCAACCAAACATTTTCAATTGATCCACCGAAAGAGAATGATCAACTGAAAGCTGATGAATCAAATGTTGCAAACTATACTCCATATGATGCGTTAGATCGCTTACACGCAGAAGGGTTTACGGGTAAAGGAATTAAAGTAGGGATTCTAGATACAGGTATGGATTATCATCACCCAGACTTGAAGGATGCTTATAAAGGTGGATATGATTTCGTTGATAACGATAACGATCCAATGGAAACAACTTATGCAGATTGGAAAAAATCAGGAAAACCTGAAATCAGTGGAACATCAACTTATTATACTGAGCATGGTACACATGTAGCTGGTATTATTGGTGGACGCGGTGTAGCAAACAGTGAATATAAAACAATTGGTGCGGCACCAGAAGCTGACCTTTATTCTTATCGAGTGTTAGGAGCTTATGGTTCAGGTACTGAGGAAGACATTATTGCAGGTATCGATCGAGCTGTTCAAGACGGTATGGATGTTATTAATATGTCATTAGGTGCAAGCTTAAATGATCCGCTTTATGCAACATCGATTGCTGTAAATAACTCTGTGTTAAGCGGAGTAACGACAGTTGTTGCAGCAGGAAATAGTGGCGATCAAATGTATACGCTTGGTTCACCTGGTGCAGCAGCTTTAGCATTAACAGTTGGTGCATCGTCAATCGCATTAGATGTTTATCAATATGCTGGAGTAAATAATGGTAAAAACTATTCAGTTAGACAATTAGCTCGAAACTACTCTGATGACTTAACATCATTAAAAGGAAAAACATATCAGTTAGTTGATGTTGGCTTAGGTAATCCTGCAGACTTCAATGGTAAAGATGTAAATGGGAAAATTGCTTTCATTAAACGTGGAACGATTGCATTAATCGATAAAATTAAAAATGCAAAAGCAAAAGGTGCAGTTGGCGTTTTAATGTATAACGACGAAACAAATCAAGCTGAAGGTGCAATCCAATCTTTCCTTGGTGAATCAGTTGATGCAATCCCAGCATTCTCTGTTTCAAATAAAGAGGGAATTGAAATTGCAGCTGCAATCAAGGCTGGTGCATCAGAATTCACTTTTGGTGACTTTAAAAAGGTGCAAACTGCATCAGATGAATTAGCAGGATTTAGTTCAAGAGGTCCATCTCGTGTAAACTATGATATTAAACCGGAAGTAACAGCTCCTGGTGTGGCGATCCTTTCAACTGTACCATTTTATGTAAATAATAAAACAGGTGATGGGTCAAAACCTGAAGATTACAAATATGCATATGAGCGCTTATCAGGAACATCGATGGCGACACCTTATGTAGCAGGTGTATCAGCATTATTACTTCAATCAAATAAAGACTTACAACCAGAAGATATCAAATCGATTCTAATGAATACTGCTGATCCATTATCTAAAGCTTATAGCGTATTTGAAGCAGGTAGTGGACGTGTTGACGCATACGAAGCAATTCACTCGAACGTAGAATTAGAAGTTGTAGATCAAACACCAACATATATTAATGGCAAACAAAAATCAATTAAAGAATTAACAGGTGGCATTAGCTTCGGATCTTATGGTTTCGATGATCAAGATATTGCAGATTCTCGCAATATTACATTAAAAAATCGTAGCGAAAAAGCAAAAACATTCAATGTTAACGTGAAATTCCAAACTGGATTAAGAGGATCAAAAGATGCAGCACAGAACAATGTAACTTTAACTGGTCCTACTTCTGTAAAATTAAATGGAATTAGTCAAAAGAATGTTAAGTTTAACTTAAATATTCCAAAAACAGCAGAAAAAGGAACATATGAAGGTTTTATTACATTTACAAATACCGGGGATCCATCAGAAACATATCAAATTCCATTTGGTGGTCGTGTAGTCGATGAAGGAATTGATTATTTTAAAATCGACAGCCCTATGTTTGGTACGGATACAAGCTGGCCGGCTAATGCATTTCCATTTTTATCATTCGATCTTTCATTAAAGTCACACATGAAAACATTAGATGTATTACTACAAGATGCTACAACAGGTGAAGATCTTGGTTTAGTTGGTTCTTTTACACCAATCGGATTGAATGAAAATCAAGATTACTTTATTGGAAGAGGATTTAGTTCAATTTACTATCCATTTACTGGTGATGCAAAAAATCCAATTAGTTATGATCCAGTAGTAGCAAAAGCAGGAAACTATAAATTGAAATTAGTTGGTACGAATGAAAAAGGTAAAACATTCGTAAAAACCGCTGACTTTGTTTATGATGTTGCAGCACCTAAAATGACTTCGAGCTTTGATTCATTAGATCAAAAAGTAATTGAATACAAAGATAGTCAATTTGATTCAAAAGGCGAATTCTTATACGACTTTAACATTAATCTAAATGACCCTGAAACTGCTGAAGCAAGCAAATTAGGTTTACCAGTAGATCAATCATCTAATGCAGTAGTTTCATTTCACGATAGCCCGTTCCCGGCTAATCCAATTAAAACAGATAAGAACGGAAACTATACAGACCAAATTTTAGTTAAGAAGCGTTCAACACCATTACAAGTTTCATTCTATGGTATGGATGCAGCAAGAAACTTTACTGGAAATGCTACAAATATGTTAAGACTAGTATTCGTAGATCAAAATTTCCCATACTACTACTTAAAAGCAAATAAACAAACAGTTTCAACGGGTGATACTGTAAATTACAGCGTTCGTTCAAATAATATTAAAAACTTAAAAACTACTAAAATTAATTTCAGTGTTGATCCAAATCTAGCAACAATTCAAAATGTCGTTGTAAATGATGCAGTAAAACAGTATGGCGATGCACAAGTTTCAGTAACTTCAAAACCTTCTGGATTAAGTCAACTTTATACATTTACATTTACTTATAATGGAACAAAAGCTTTACCAGAAGACTTACAATTATTTAATTTCGATATGAAAACAGCAGAGAAATATACAAATTTTATTCCAAATGATTGGTATTCAATGACTGCCTCAACAATTGATCAATCTAATGTTGAGACAAAAGATGTGTATGCGTACATGGAATCTTATAAAGTTAAAAATACTTATTCTAAAATTGATGGAGCATTAAATTTTGAAGGAGCATATGATCCAGTAACAGGAAACCAAAATTACGCGCTTGATCAAAGTGTAATTGGTGCAAAAGTTACAGTTACATCTTATGATGGAAAAACAACTGTTCAACCTTCAATTAACAAAAGCGGACAATACAGCGCTGAAGGCTTAAAAGCAGATACAAAACCTTATACTTATAAAGTTGATGTACCTGGACATTTTACAATGAACAGACAAGTGCTTTTATCAAATGAAGTACGTGGAGAAACGTTAGGAAAGAGATATAATATAGGTTTATTAACAGCTGCAGCTGGGGACGTTAATAAAGATGATGTAATCGATGTATTAGATGCACTGGCTGTACAAACGTATTGGGGTACAAATAAAGCTACAGCAGACTTTAACTTTGATAAAGTAGTAGATAAAAAGGATATGGACTTTGTTGTTCGAAACTATGGATTACAAAATCCTACTGTTGATAACGCACCAAAACCAAAAACTACTTATAAAGGTGCAACTTTAGATAGTATTTTAAAAGATTTAGGTTTAGATCAATAATAATTTAGAAGAGGGAAGCTAGCTAGATTGGCTTCTCTTTTTTATGGTATCGGAATATACGTGGAATGATGTAGTAGTGAAGTGCAATTAAAATAGTGAAAACTGCAATTAAAAAGTATGGAACTACAATTAAAAAAGCGAAATCTGCAAATAAATTGGGGAGCGTGCAAATAAATATTCGAAAACTGCAAAAAAAATTATCATATCTACAATTAAAAAAGTCCTATCTGCAAATAAAATCGGTGGAACGGCATATAAAACTATAAATTTTAATTAAATTGAATGGAAAATCATAGATAAGTAAAAGGATAAATTGAAAATGACCAAAAACAGAAGTAACGTCCAATGAAACAGTCGAAAAGCACAAATTGAGAAGTCAAAAAGCATTCTTTTAGATTGCCACAAACATTCGTTTTCTTCGTTACTCTTTACCTTTTAAAGATAACCCCGCCTTTTCCCTTTCTCGTTACTTTCCACAAAAAATGTGTTAATTTATGACCATTTTAAATGAAAAACAGCCCTAATAAATGATGAAATAAAATATTGTAAAATAGTTTTATCTTTTTCAATTAGTAAGAAAAAGCGATCATCCCGAGGTTTATTTAAAACCATTAAAATTCATTTAAAAAGTAAGCGTTTTCAAATAACTAACTATTTCTTTTAAAATGATAGAAAAATTGGGTTATTTCGATTGTTTTTCACCGGAGAATTTAGAAGAATCCTGTCGAATGTAGAGAGCGATATTTCGAACTATTGGTAAATTAGGGGAGGGATAACCCAATTGACCGAAAATTGGAAAAAATTGATAATAAATGTAGAAAGTAAATTTGATGTAAAAAGGTAATATGAATTTCATTGAATATTACTTTAGATAAGAAAAAGCCAGGAGGAAGAAGAATGGGGAAAAGAGTAAAGAAAAGTAAGTTTGTATCAGGCTTTACCGTATTAGCTCTATCATCTAGTGTTGTTGTTGCACCGATTGCACATGTAACAAATGTTTCAAAGGCAGCAGGGAAAACGAAGACAGAAACAATACTTGCAAATTTAACTTCCCAGCAACGAACTGCATTAAAACAAATTTCAACGAATGAATCGACAGGGCTTCAAATCTCCTCAGACATAGATCAAACGACTACCAAACAAACCTCAGTTATTGTAGAGTTTGCAAATAAGCCTGCGAAAGTGGCAAAAATTGAGGCGCAAGTAGAAGGTAAATCATTAACTGAGACACAAGCAGGGAAATTAGTTGATCAAGATCATGCTACTTTTACTGCAGAAGTGGGACAAGTTCTTAAAGATGAGAATAATAAAAAGGTAGATTTTAAAATTAAACATTCATATAAAAATGCCTTTAACGGCGTTTCAATGAATCTACCAGCAAATCAAATTAAGAATCTATTAAAATCAAAAGCAGTTAAGACTGTTTGGAGTAACGAGAAGTTCTCTATTGACCCCCCAAAGGAATCAGATAAGAATAGCGAGCTAAAAGCAGACGAATCGAAAGTAGCAAACTATACGCCATATGATGGCTTGGATAAGCTACATGCTGAGGGCTATACAGGAAAGGGCATTAAAGTTGGTATTCTTGATACAGGTATTGATTACAACCATCCAGATTTAAAAGGCGCATTCAAAGGTGGATATGATTTTGTAGATAATGATAATGATCCAATGGAGACTACCTATGCTGATTGGGTAAAAGCTGGTAAACCAGGTTCTGCAAATGGAGCTGATTATTATACTGAGCATGGTACTCATGTAGCAGGTATCATTGGTGGACGTGGCGCGTCAGATAGTGAATACAAACAGGTTGGTGCAGCACCAGAATCTGATATCTATTCATATCGTGTACTTGGACCTGGTGGGGTTGGAACAAGTGAAGCTATTATCGCAGGTATTGATAAAGCAGTAAAAGATGGCATGGATGTGATTAATATGTCATTAGGTGCATCGTTAAATGACCCGCTTTATGCAACTTCTATCGCGGTTAACAATGCTGTATTAAGTGGCGTAACGACTGTCGTAGCTGCAGGAAATGATGGAGACAAAATGGACACGTTAGGTTCACCAGGAGCGGCTGCATTAGCATTAACTGTTGGAGCTTCATCCGTTGCCATTGATCTTTATCAATTTAATGGAACACAGGATGGAAACAAATACAACTTTAGACAATTAGCTCAAAATTATTCTGACAATTTAACGACATTAAAAGGAAAAACCTATCAACTCGTTGACGTAGGGTTAGCAAATCCAACTGATTTTACAGGAAAAGACTTAAAAGGCAAGATTGCTTACATACAACGTGGAACGATTGCTTTGATTGATAAAATTAAAAATGCAAAAGCAGCTGGCGCAGTTGGTGTATTAATGGCTAATAATATTGATAACCAAAGTGAAGGAGCAATCCAAGCATTCTTAGGTGAATCAGTAGATGCTATTCCTTCATTCTCCGTATCATATGAAGAGGGATTAAAAATCACAGCAGCGGTTAAAACAGGTAGAAATGAAGTTTCTTTTGGTGATTATACTAAGCTACAAACAGCTTCAGATGAATTAGCGACATTTAGTTCAAGAGGACCTTCACGTGTAAACTATGATATCAAGCCAGAAGTGACTGCTCCGGGTGTTTCGATTCTTTCAAGTGTACCATTTTATGTAAATAATAAAACAGGTGATGGATCAAAGCCTGAAGATTATAAGTATGCATATGAGCGTATGTCTGGAACATCAATGGCAACACCATATGTAGCAGGTGTATCTGCACTATTACTTCAATCAAATAAAGACTTACAACCAGAAGATATCAAATCAATCCTAATGAATACTGCTGATCCCCTATCAAAAGCTTATAGTGTATTTGAAGTAGGTAGTGGACGTGTAGATGCGTATGAAGCAATTCATTCAAATGTAGAATTAGAAGTTGTTGATAAAACACCAACGATCGTAAATGGCAAAGAAAAACTAATTAATGAGTTAACCGGTGGGATGAGCTTTGGTTCATATGGATTTGATAATAATGATATTGCAGATTCTCGCAGTGTTACTTTAAAAAATCGTAGTGAAAAAGCAAAAACATTTAGTGTTGACGTGAAATATCAAACTGGATTAAGAGGATCTAAGGATGCAGCTTCTAATAATGTTACACTTTCAGGACCTACATCAGTTAAGTTAAATGGAATTAGCTCGAAATCAATTAAGTTTAATTTAAACATTCCAAAAACTGCTGAAAAAGGAACATATGAAGGTTATGTTACATTCACGAATACAGTGGATCCAACTGAACAATATCAAATTCCGTTTGGTGTTCGTGTAGTTGAAGAGGGGATCCAATCATTTAATTTATTCAACCCACTTTATTCAAATAAAATTACGAATCCAACTTATGCGTATCCATTTATTGATGGAAGTGTTTCTCTAAAAACACATATGAAATCATTAGATGTTATCGTTCAAGATCCAACAACTGGTCAAGACTTAGGGATTATTGGTTCATTTAATACAGCCGTAATGAAAGAAGATGTAGTGTACAATATTGGACGACTTGTTGGTGCATATTATTTCCCTTTCACTGGAGATGCGACAAACCCAATTAGCAGTAAATATGAATTATTTAAACCAGGTCACTACAAATTAAGACTAGTTGGTGTGAGTGAAAGTGGAAAAACATTTGCTGAAGCTAGAGACTTTATGCTGGAATATGCTGTTCCGAATATGACTTCAAGCTTTGACAAGTTAGATCAAAAGGTTATTGAGTATAGTGATAGTCAACTAGATAAAAATGGACAAATGTTATACGACTTCAACATTAATGTAAATGATCCAGAAATTGATGAAGCGAAAAAATACGGTATTAAAGCTGAGCAATCAGATAACACAATTGTTTATACTTATAATTCTTTCTTCCCATCATTACCGATTAACGTAGATAAAAATGGGGATTATACTGATCAAATTTTAGTTGATAGTAAATATTCAATATTACCTTTAACATTCTATGGAATGGATGCAGCATTAAATCCAACTGCTCAAATTAGAATTGCTTTTGTAAAAAATACAACTCCGTATTACTACTTAAAAGCGAATAAGCAAAACATTGTACCTGGTGATACTGTAAACTACTCTGTAAAAGCAAATAATATTAGTAACTTAAAAACTACTAAATTAACGCTTCAATTGAATAATAAACAGGGGATCATTGACAATATTCTAGTAAATGATGAAGTTAAAAAATATGGAGACGCACAAGTTACGGTAAAAACATCTCCTACTACTTGGGATTATATTACGCAATATGACTTTACTTTTACTTACTCAGGTTCAGCTAAGTTACCAGAGGATACTCAATTATTTAATTTCGATATAAAAACAATCGATCAATCATTTACAACAGGATCAGCGATTAACTTCTCAGGTAACGGTACATCTACAATTGATACATCAAATGTAGAAACGAAAAATGTTTACACTTATATTGAAGGATACAATGTAAAACCATCAGTTTCAAAACTTACAGGTACACTTCAAGTAGAAGGAGCAAAAAACCCTCTAACAGGTGAAACAAACTATGCGATTGATCAAAGTAAATTAGGTGCAAAAATTACATTAACATCGTATGATGGAAAAACTGTTTTACAAGCACCAATCACATCAAAACAAGGTGACTATGCATTTGATGGTGTTAAACTAGACAATAAACCTTATACATTATCTGTAGATGTACCAGGTCACTTTACAATGAATAAAACAATGGATAATTTATTTGATAATATCCGCGGTGATTTAATCGGTAAGCAGTTACGATATTTATTAGATATTGCACCTGCTGGTGATGCAAATAAAGACGATGTAATCGACGTATTAGATGCATTAGCTGTACAAACTTACTGGGGCACAAACAAAGCATCTGCTGACTTTAACTTTGATAAAGTAGTTGATGCAAAAGATATGGATTATGTAGTGAAGAATTTTGGATTACAGAATTCAACAGTTCCAAATCCTCCAAAAGCAAAAAAATCATATAAAGGTGCTACATTAGATAGTATTTTTACAGAGTTAGGATTGAACAAGTAATAAGATTTTATAAGCTTATTAAGCAGCCTTCTCCCGATTATTTTTTGGGAGAAGGCTTTTTTACTTACTTTTAAGACAATTATTTTTTTATAAATAAATTGGGAAAAATATACATAATGGATATGTCGTTGGGTTAATTTAAATGAATAAGGAGTTATAGGGAGATTGTTTATGAATAAAAAGTTAATTCATTCAGTTCATATCTATGTATTACTCATCATGTCAACAGGATTTATGCTACATGTATTTATCATTCCAAGTATATTGACATCTTCACATCGAGATTCATGGGTAACAACAGTTACTAGCGTAATCCCATTTATGATTTGGATTGCTTTAGTTTTCTATTTATATAAAAAGTTTAAAAATGAAGACATTTTATCTGTCATGTTTAAAGTATTTTATAAACCAATTTCTTACTTATTATCGATCATTTTCGTCATTTACTTTTTAATGACTGCTTTTATAACTTTTCGCTTTACTCTTATTTGGGCTTATACAAACTATACTCAAGACATTCCCTTGTTCGTTGTCGTGTTTTTAATTTCTGTTATATGTTTCTACGCCGCATATACTGGTATTCGTTCGATTTGTACAATCGCTTTTATCATATTACCAATCGTTAGCTTGTTTGGATTTACTGTCGGAATGGGGAATGTAAAGAATAAAAATTACGCTTTATTATTTCCTATATTTGAACATGGATATCATGATTTTTTTCATGGTTTTATTTATTCGTGCTCAGGTTTTTTTGAAATCATTTTTATTTTATTTTTAAACTCATATTTGAAAGACAAAGTTAAATCAAAATGGTTATTCCTGGTTGGCCTAATCTTATTAATGTTAATTTTAGGTCCACTTACAGGAGCTATAATGGAATTTGGACCGCATGAAGCAGAAAAAATGAGAAATCCAGTTTATGAACAATGGAAGCTACTAACTTTAGGAGAAAATATTACTAGACTAGATTTTTTATCGATTTTTCAGTGGCTGTCTGGAGCTTTTATTCGAATTAGTTTAAATCTATTTCTTGCAAACCATATTATTAATTATACTGGGCGAAAAAAATGGAGTTTACCAGTCCTTTCACTTATTTTACTAGTTGGGGCAATGATTCCTTGGAATGCAACTTCCTTTACTAATTTTTTACAAAATTATTTTTTCAAATTTAATTTATGTTTTTTACTTTGTATGATGTTCATTTTATTAATCATGTCAAAATTAAAAGGTGATTCAGCATGAAAAAAGAATCAACTAGAACGGATCAACATGATTTATTAGTGTTTCTTGAATCTTTTAATCATTCATCAGATATAGCTTTTAGAACAAAAAAATTCAAAGATGGCGAAAAATTGCATGTTGTAGTTATAATGTTTTGTCCAAATTTGATTGATATTCAATATAGTAACAAAATTATTACCGACATTTTTGATATGATACATAAGGAAGATCAATTCAACTTTGAGTTACTAAGTAATATTGTAGAAGCTAAAAAGTTAAGATCCGAAGTTAATATAAAGTCAGAAGTGGAAGAAAATCTATTTTCAGGTAATCTAGTCATTTTTAATTCTTACTACAATGAGATTTTCTTTATTCCTGTGGCGAATCCACCTAAAAGAGCTCCAGAAGAATCAAATTTGGAAAATTCGATTCGTGGACCAAGAGACGGTTTTGTTGAAAACGTTTCTGATAATATGGCATTAATTCGTCAAAGACTGAAGACTTCGACTTTAAAGAGTATAGAGTTTAATATCGGTGTACGGAGTAGGACGAAGGTATTGCTAGTTTATATTGAAGATATTATAAATCCAGCAATTCTATCGGAAGTAAAAAAACGGCTAAGTTCAATAGAAAAAGATGTGGTTGTTAGTAGTTATGAAATAGAAGAGGCATTATATGACCAGCCATTCTCTATTTTTCCACTTCTTGATAATATTGGTAGACCTGATTTCGTTGTTCAATCCTTAAATCAGGGTAGGTTTGCGGTACTTGTTGACGGTAATCCAACATGTTTAATCGGTCCCACCAATTTAAACCAACTTGTTTATTCGCCCGAAGATATACATACGAGTTTTTATTTTGTCAATGTGGTTCGCTATCTTAGAATAATTGCGATGTTAACGACAATATTTTTACCAGGATTCTATATTGCATTGGTGACCTATCATATGGATCAATTACCATATCCTTTTCTCGCTACGGTCGCGATGTCTAGAAATGGATTACCGTTTTCAACACCACTTGAAGCTTATTTAATGCTAACATTTTTTGAATTATTTAAAGAAGCAGGTATACGTTTACCCAAGGCAGTGGGACAAACAGTAGCGGTATTAGGTGGATTATTTATAGGTGATGCTGCAATTCGTGCAGGACTAACTTCTCCAGCTATGCTTGTAATTGTGGCACTTACTGTTATTTCTGGTTATACATTAATCAATCAAAATATTGCAGGTAATATAGTATTCCTTCGCTTTTTTATTTTATTTTTATCATCAACATTAGGATTAATTGGCTATTTTACAGGCTTTTTTCTACTTATTACAATGATGGTTTCATTAGAAAGTATAGGGCAACCATATATCACACTATTTTCGGTACCAAGTATTTCAGACTTTTTTAGTGTATTGATTAAAATTCCACAAGAATATAAGAAAAAGCGAAATCAATCACTCCATCCAGTAGATATAGACCGTCAGAAGGAGTGACGAATAGAATGAAAAAATTACTAATCTTTCTATTGATGTTCTCTCAATTATTCATATTAACAGGTTGCTGGGGTGACCGGACGATAATCGATCAAACATTGATTACAGGTTTTGGAATTGATTTTAAAGATAATCAGTATATTGTAACGGTACAAGCACTTAACTTTTCAAATATTGCAAAACAAGAAGGAGGAGCAGTACAAGTCCCAGCACCTCCATTAATAGGGCAAGCAAAAGGAAAAACGATTCAGTCAGCATTCAATATTATAGAGGAACGGTCACCCATCCCGTTATACTATGGTCATGTCAGTAGTATTATTTTAAGTAAATCAGTAATTGAAAATAAGATGAATGAAGTCAATTCGTTTATTAGTGGACGTCCTCTATTAAGATATACAGTGTGGATTTATGGAACAGAAAGAAATATAAAAGATATTTTCGCAAGCCAAAGTTTTTTCAATTTACCATTTTTATATACTGTCGTAGATAATCCAGATGAAAGAAGTAGAGGTAGTTTGATTTTACTTAGCCTAAAGTTTCATCAATTTATCTCAAGATATACTCAACCAGTCGGAACAATTTTAATCCCATTATTAGATATTGATGAACAGGTTTTTAAAGAAAAAAAAGAAGAAAATGATAAAGTGGCTTTTATAAATGGTGCCTTTGCCATATCCCAGAAAAAATTTAAAGGTCAATTAACGTTAAAAGATTTAAATTCACTTAATTATATGAAGCAAGAAAATTACAGTACGACTCTTTTGCTTAAGAAAGACAAAGTTAATTTAGAAGTCAGAAACTCTAAAGGGTCAGTTAAAGTTATCAAGGGTGGTAAAAAGCCAAAATATATTATCAAAGTAAAGACAGAAGTAGCAATTTCTCAAAATGAGAATCTTTTAAGTAACAAAGAAATTAGTTCTAAAGCGAATAAAAAGATAAAAAATGAAATATTAAAAACGATTAAGAAGGGGGAAGAGCTCCAAGCAGATCTTCTTAATATTTCAGAAAAGCCGTACCGTTTTAATCGACATGATTGGACTATTAAAGCTATGAACGATGTAAATATGGATTCAATCAAAGATATTAAAGTACATGTACGTATATTAGGAAGTAAGGCCTATAAACGATGAAAGAGTATAAAAAAGAAGGTTGATTTTTATCGTTAAACCTCCTTTTTTATACTCATTTTTATTCAAAAATGAATTATGATAGAAAGGAACTGAATAAAAGGAGAAGGGCTATGAATGAAAGAGTAAAAGATATTTGGTTTCCAGGTCGTTGGTTAGGTGGGTTCTCTCTAATAGTAGGCCCGATTTTTATGCTTATAGGTGTTATTTTAAGAAGTAAGTTTCATTTCTTCTTCCCTGACCAGCTAGAAGCATATAAAGCTCATCCAACTTTATTATTTTTTTCTTATAGTTTCTTTATTGCTGGGAACGTTTTATTGTGGCCAGCAGTAATTTCACTTTGTAAATTAATCAGTATTAAGAAGCCAAATTGGGCAGTATGGGGAGGAAGTTTTGCGATATTTGGACTTTTTGCTCGTACTTTTCATGCTGGGGTTGACCATCTAGCTTTTCAAATGGTTCGAATTTTAGGTGTGGACACGACAACAAAAGTTATGGAGCAAACTTATGGAGCGTTTCATATATTCCATAGTTTTTCTCCTCTGATCATGTTTGGCTGGATTATTTTAGCAATTGGCTCATATCGCGCTAAAGTGTTAGGGTTAATTCGTTCCGTAATGTTAGGACTTATGAGTTCATTACCATTAGGCGTACTAAAAGGTACAACTCCATTCTCGATTTTAGCTACATTGGCACTTTGTATTGCACTTGTACCACTAGGCATAAGAGTTTTAAAAGATGGTCCGAGACCTAGTTTTAAGAAAATAATTAGGTCAGTTATATTAATGCTCATTTTATTAGTTGGTTTATTTGTAATTGGAGAGTTAGGTTAAATAGACCTAGATATTAAGATCTCAAAAAAGGAGTGAAGAGAGTGATTCTTGTAATTGGTGGAGCTCGTAGTGGAAAGAGTTCCTATGCAGAAAGACGAGTAAAAGAGTTACCAACAAACGCAAATGACGTAGTTTATATTGCGACTGCCATACCATTTGACGGAGATATGAATGAAAGAATTAAAAGACATCAAGATGATCGTCCGATTGAATGGCATACTGTTGAACGATATAAACAATTTAATCAGTTAAAAATGAATGAAGCATTTTTACAATCTAAGTATGTTATTTTAGATTGCATGACAGTTATGATTACAAATTTAATGTTTGATCATTATACTGATATTGATTATGAAACAATTAATAATGAGCAAATAAATAAACTAGAAATAGATATAGAAAATGAAGTGCACCAGTTGGTAAACGTTTGTGATCAGCAAGGTAAGACATTGATAGTTGTATCCAATGAGGTAGGTTATGGACTTGTTCCATCTTATCGATTAGGAAGGATTTTTAGAGATATTGCTGGGCGTATCAATCAAAAAATTGCGTCAAGAGCAGAAGAAGTTATACTCGTTACAGCTGGTATACCATTAAGAATAAAGTAGGAGTACCAATATGAATCGGTTTAAAATGATCCTCAGTTTTTTTTCAACGATCCCTGTTAAAAATTATGTATTTATCGAAACCGAACTAGGAAAAGGAATTAGATTGTTCCCATTAGTAGGTGTGTTATTTGGTTTAATACTTGTTAGTTTGAATAGTGGAATTTCACTGATATTGGACAAAGAAGCCAATGCATTTCTTATTCTATTAGTTTATTTATTCTTAACGGGAGGATTACATTTTGATGGAGTAGCTGACACTTCAGATGGAATTTTTAGTTATAGTCCAAAAGAAAGAATACTAGAAATTATGAAAGATAGTCGCATTGGCGCATTTGGGGTAATTTCCTTAATTGTTTTATTTTTAGGAGATTGGTTATTTTTATCAAAAAGTACTACATTTGTTATTTTTTTATTTCCGATTATTGGAAGATGCATTGCTTTATTTACATGCAGAATCAGTACATATGCTAGAAATGAAGGATTTGGAAGCCAATTTATAATCGAAGCCAAAAAATCTAATTCATTATTTGTTCTAATTGTCTATCTATTACTTATTTGTGTAGGCAGTATTTTAATCAATGAAATAGCCATTATTTTTGCTGTATGTGTCACGTTTATTTTTATTACTTTTGTAACGAAAAGAATCAATCAGAAACTAGATGGCATTACAGGGGATGTAATTGGATTTACAATTGAAGTTTCTCAATTATGCTTTTTAATTTTTGCGGTTATAGGTGAGAGATTAATATGAGAATATTTTTAATTAGACATACAGAAAGCATTGGAAATAGAAAAAAGGTTTATGCAGGTTTGACTGATTTTGATTTAACAGAAAAAGGTTTAAGTCAAATAGATAGTGTGATAACCCAGTTTATGAAAATGATTGAGCCTACTTCACGCTATACTTTGTATTCTAGTCCACTTCGTAGATGCACTTTATTAAGTGATGCGATTGAAGGTTTAATAGGAGAATCGAAAATAGTTGATTATCGGTTACAAGAGACAAATTTTGGGCAATTTGAAGGGAAAACATATTCTGATCTTTTAAATGAAGTGCCTGAAGTTTTAGAAAAGTGGAATGAAGATTTGATTCATTTTCAAATTCCGAACGGGGAAAGCTTAAAGCAGTGTGCAGAAAGAGTTAATAAATTTAGTCATGACATTAGATCAAAAAACGAAGATGTAATAGTTGTATCACATGGAGGAATTATGAAGCTACTACTCTTAAATTTACTTCATTTAGATTTAAGTCATTTCTGGAAATTTTATACGAGTAATGGATGTATTATTGAAATTGAGTATAATGATGGTTTTGGATTTTTAAAAAATATCATTCAACTAAATTAAGAGGATGGAGAAACTTGAACACAAAAAGAATTGTTTTACTTTCATTATTTATCGCATTAAGTGCAGTACTATCTAATATAAAAATAGTCTATTCTATTGCATTTGATTCATTGCCGGCTTTTCTAGCTGCTATGATGATTTCACCAATTGCAGGCGGGATTGTAGGGGCACTAGGTCATCTTCTAACAGCAATTACGTCAGGATTTCCATTTACAGTACCAGTGCATCTATTTATCGCAATACAAATGCTTGTGATTGTTTGGATTTTTGGCGTATTATTTAAAAAAATGAATCAATACATCGCAATGGTCGTAGCAATTATTTTAAATGGTGCGGTGGCAACTTTATTAAGTGGTCTATTAATTGCTTATTTGAATCACTCGTTTACGGCAAAGACTATTAGTAGTTTTTTTATCTTAATGGTTGTGCCATTGACTTTAGCTTCAGCGGCAAATATTGTTTTAGCATTTATACTTCAAAAGGTGATGAAACGTGCAAATTTCAAAATATAGAGATTTAACTTTAATGCATATAGATGGGAATCGTTATTTTACCATTGCTTGTGATAGCTGCGGTGGAATAGGGATGAGTGAGCTTGATTTCATAAAAGTTGATGAAGAAATTGTAGGGTATTTAACGGCAAAATTATGTTTAGTTGAAACATTAGCATTTCGAGCTAAGCCTACTGTTTTAATTAATACTTTATGTGTAGAAATGAACGGAAGAGGTAAGAGAATAATAAACGGGATTGAAAAAGCGATTAAAGAATACAATGAAGCTAATTTTTATGATGACTACTTAGAAATAAATATTACTGGAAGTACAGAAGAAAATATCCCAACTAAACAAACAGGTTTAGGAATTACTTTAATGGGAGAAATATATAATCCGTTTAATAGAAAAGAAGTAATTTTAGGGGATATTGTCATTTTAATTGGTTATCCAAAAGTAGGAAATGAAGTTTTAGAGGATTTAAATGAAAATAAAAACGAAATCATTAATTTTAATTCATTAAAGCAATTAACAAATTGCGAAGATGTATCAGATCTATTACCTATCGGTTCAAAAGGCGTTCAATATGAATTGAATCAGTTGATGGAAACACATAATATCAATATAAAATTAGTGAATCAATCTAGTATCCCACTACATAAATCGGCAGGTCCCGCGACATGTGCTCTAGCAATTATTAAAAAAGATGTGTTTGAGGGATTAAAAAGGCAAATCTCACAGCCAATCACTTTATTAGGTGAGATAGATTAATGTATCGATTGAAATAAAAATATGGAGAATTAATATGGCAGACGCATTAAAAGATCTATATAACTACGAGTTAATTTCAAAAATTGCAAATGAGATCAGTAATGTTTATACAGATTTTAATCGTGAAACATTTGTGGATAAGGTTTTCGATGAAAGTTGGACAGAAAAAACATTAAAGGAAAGAATGAGACATATTACGATTTGTTTGGGGGAGACACTTCCAAACAAATTTGAAAAATCAATAGAGATTTTAAGTAGTATATTAGATAAATTTCCAAGGGGCCAATTAAGTAGTATTATTTTTCCTGATTATGTTGAAGTGTACGGGTTAGATCATTGGGAAAAATCAATAGAAGCCCTAGAAATATTTACACAGCACTCAACAGCAGAATTTGCTGTTAGACCGTTCATTGTACAAGACCAAGAACGAATGATGACGCAAATGATAAAATGGTCTACTCATCCAAACGAACATGTAAGAAGACTTGCAAGTGAAGGATGTCGTCCAAAGTTACCATGGGGGATGGTTCTAAAAAGTCTAAAAAAAGACCCAACTCCAATTCTTCCTATACTAGAAAATTTAAAAGAAGACGAGTCATTATATGTACGCAAAAGTGTAGCGAATAATTTAAACGATATTTCAAAAGATCACCCAACTTTAGTATTAAAGATTGCGAAAGAATGGTACGGTAAAAATCCACATACTAATTGGATTATAAAGCACGCATGTAGAACCCTATTAAAAAAGGGTAATATAGAAGCTTTGACAATTTTTGGATTCCAAACGACTAAAGCAATCCATATAGACCAATTCCAATTACAATCAGACAAGATCGAAATTGGTGGAGACTTGAACTTTTCATTTACGATTCATAGTAACGAACCGACCACTACAAAACTTAGAATCGAATTCGCAATTGATTATGTAAAGTCAAAAGGTAACCGTACAAGAAAAATCTTTAAAATATCCGAAAACACAATAGAAAATGACAAAACATTATCATATAACAAAACACACTCATTCAAAAACTTATCAACAAGAAAGCACTACCCAGGCCAACATAGCATCACAATACTGATCAATGGAGTGGAAAGTGGAACTTATGACTTTACAGTAAGCTAAAAAAGAGATTCCAATCTTTTTGGAATCTCTTTTTTTAAATGAATCTTTTCTGCCATTTAACCCTGTCTCTTGTGCATCATCACATCTTCAGTTAATGGAGTAAAGCCAAGTTTTTCTTGTAATACACTTTTAGGAATTTGTGATTTAGTAATCGTAACTGCTTTAACTTTTCGATTGTTGTTTTCATTATGGATGATCGACATTATATCATAAAAATAAGGTATAGCAGCATCAGTATAAGCTACAGCTAATATTTCTGAATAACCAGTATCTGGTCGTATTGTCATACCGAAATAAGCAATGACTTGATTTTCAAGCTTACATTCAACTGCATAGTCGAATTCAATTGAGCTATAATACTCATTCATCATGGCAACTTGTTCATTTGTAAGAATTTGTTGCTTCATTTTTAAATCTTTCCAAACATTAAATTGAAATTGATCTTTTATCTCATACGAAAATCCAGGAATACTGTGAATTGTTTTTATAAGAAGTGGATAATGAGCACCAACTATTTGTGTACGATTGGTAATGTTGAAGCCTTTTGATAAGAAATAATCTATTTGTTTTGACCACTGTACTCTAAATCGCTGTGCAAATAATTTTCCACCGTATTCTTCACTAACAGCAAATTGATAAACTCTTTCAAACAATTCATCCCGCACAGTATCCTCATACTCAGGTAATACCCATGGATAGCCTAATGAAACAAACTCTCCTTTACCAGAGAAACTCATATAACCGACAAGCTGATCCCCGTCAAAAGCAAAGCATCTAGATTTTTCATTAAACTCAGATTGTTGTTCAAATAATTTTGGAGATAAAGTTGGTTTCCAAGCATATGGTAGAGATTCGGTCATCTTATTCCAAAAATCATACTGCAAATCAAGATCTGTTGGACTCTCATAAAAACGATAATCTATAGTCATATCAATATCCTTTCCTAAATCGTACTAATTTTATAGTATCAAATTAATTTGGATTTGAATCTTTAAGAATAGCCAATTTTACTAAAAAATAACAGTAACTTCTAATAGTGTTAATTTAATAAATATCACATTAATTAAAGTATGATTTTATAGTCATTCTGTTGCCTATAAAAAGAGCATTGATTAAAATGAATAATTTTAATAAAACGATATTTGTAAGTAATGTACAGTTTTGAAGGCTTGATTAAAAGGTGTAATTAATTTTTTGAAAAGTGCAAATAAATCATGCTTATCATATTTTTAATAATAAAGAAGATAATTGAAATAAAGTGGTTTTAAAGCCATAAATAAAGGAGTTCAATATTTTGAACTCCTTTAGATTTATTCTAGAGAGATATTTTATTTTGCTTATAATCTAATTGTTTTGGATGTGCCATTTTATAGGCCATCACGCCAAATAATACTCCCGCCAATCCTCTGAAAATCGTTGAAATAATCATAGCAATATTCATACTGAATGATTCAAGTAAAAAAACACCAAATTGTGGAGCGACGAAGGCAACGATTGAAAGTAGGAAATTATAATTAGCAATATAAGAAGTTCGATGTTCTTCTTCAGTAGCTTCTAATAAGCTATTAAATAATATTAATACGGTACCAGATACAAAAAATCCTGATGTAAAGTTTACGATAAATAAGTATACATAATTTGTTGAAAAAATATTTAAAATAGGTGCAGATGCCATTCCGATTGAAATCCAAATTAATAATTGAGTATTACTATAACGATTTGCCATCTTTGCCCACCAACGAAAGCTAACGATTTGTGAAAGTTGGTTGCTTACAGTAAATAAACTAATCCAAAAAGCAGTTGCATGAGCAAATCTTATTTGATAAATCGAAAATAAAGACCATGCCATTTGCCACGCGAAGTTAAAAAATAGAGCACAAATTAAAAATGTTATATAGGGTTTATACTGAAAGAGATGTTTTGAAAAAGGAGAATAATGATTCGAAATTTCAATTTTTTGCTTCTCCTCTTTATGTTTCAATATATAAAAGAACTCAATCATTCCGAATATAAATGCAAATAAAAAAAGTAATTGATATGGAAGGGCACTTTTTGGGCTAATGGACTTCATACATATTCCTGCTACAAGCGTTACAATCATACCCGTAAAGGTTAGTATTCTATTTCGATTGCCAAAAAATGTGTTCCGACGATCAGCTGGAATTAAATCACCAATAAATGCTTGCCAGCTTAAATTTAGAAATGTGCCAGGGAAATTCATTAATGCAATTAAAATAACAAAAAACCATGCGATATGCTCTGATTTAATAAATGGAAGAAAAACCATTATTAATAGAAAAAAACGTGTAAAGAAAATAGAGTAGGCAGTGAACTTTCTTTTTTCTTCTAACTTATTAACCATAAAAGCAGCTGGGAGCATTGCGGCCATTCCGACAATTGAAGGTAAGGAAGAAATTAAACCAACTTGATAATTGGTAGCACCTAAAATTGCAATAGCAAACAATATAAAATAGTTATTTGATAAACTAATTGCGATTGTAGATGCAGCTCCATTTTTAATGCTTTGGGTTTCATTGTGTAGCACATCTTGTTTACTGTAAATCAACTGACGTTCCTTCTTCCTTTTTTAATTTCATAATTTAGATAAAAAATTCTATTTTAAATTTTTAAATAATTCATTAGAACAATAGCATATTTATTCATTAAATTCTATGTTTTAGAACTAAGTTTAAATGTAAAATAATGGCTTTATTTTGAATGGGAATTTCCATAAATTAGCTATTTATTTCAGAGTTTAAAAATTGCAATTTATAATTATTTTTAATAAACTAGAATAATCTGTCTGATGTAATAAGAATCATATTTTAAACATATTAAATATTGGAAAGAACATTTTTTAATAGTTAAGCCATACTAATATTAGAATTGACGTAAAAATAATTTAATTATTTCATCGTCAATTTTTTATTGCACTTTATGAAATATAATCTGGCGTAGTAGGCAATTCACTACGTCTCTAGACTTCGCCTAAAAAGGCTGGTCAATCGAAGTTTTCTTTATTTTACATAATTATGAATATACGGCAAGGAGAAGAGACATATGTTTTCACCAGTTTACAAAGTAAATGATGATGGAGAAATTTACTTAAGTACAAAAGGTTTTTCAGTAACCTACGACCAATTTAAAGAGGATGAACAAGGGAACGCGTATGTAATCGTAAAAAGCGATGAAGAACCTCTAATTAGAGTAAAACTACTTCTACATAATATTGGTAATGCAAAAACACCAGAATTAGAAGTAAAAAACAAATCTGGATTAGGTCAGGTGGAAATAAGATTACTTCAAGTAAAAATTAAAAAATTCAAAAATGGATGGGGAGCAAAAATTCCTTTATCAAATGGAGAAGTGACGATTAAAGGTGATATACCTAAACACGTCAAGATCCAAGTAGTACGAAAAGTTAAATTATCGTAATTTTTTATTTAATAATAACTAATGATTTAGAGTTCCACTATTATTTTTGTACTTATTTTGTTTATACGTTTATTATTTTAAAAAACTGATTTATCGACTAGTAGCGGGTTATTTAAATTAAAGTATAATCTTCGTTCTATCAGTCCAAAATTGAAATTATATTAATAAAACAATGATTCTATGCTAAAAGCCTGAGTTCTATATAAGAACTTGGGTTTTCTTTTAATCATCTTAAATAGTTTTATATAATTTTGTAAAATAAACTTTCATTTTAGAAAAATGTATAATCAACTATTTAGAATGTAGTAAATAAAAAAGGATTTTATGAAGCTTCAAAGAATATTTAAAGATTAAAATATAAAAATAATATTTTCTAATAGACTTCCTTAATGATAATTTTTTAAAAAAATAAGTAGTAAGATTAAATCCCAAATTGAATAAAGATGAATAGTTAATGTATATAACTAAACTGTTATTTAAGGATGTGAAAGAAATTAATATTGAAAATATAGAAGCGTTCATCCATGTAATTCACTATGGTAGCTTTAACAAAGCTGCAGAATCACTTTTTCTATCACAACCAACTGTTACAGCTAGAATTCAATCTTTAGAAAGAGAATTAAATTGCCAGCTTTTTCACCGTTCCGGTAAACAAGTTAATATAACAGAAGAGGGGAAGCGCTTCTTACCGTATGCTCAACAATTAGTTCATATTTACGAAAAAGGGAAGATGCACGTTAATCAAAAAAAATCACACAATAATGAATTGAAAATTGGCTGCACTGTTTCGGTTTCAAACTATGTTATTTCAGAAGTTTTGCCAAAACTTTCGGTAAGAAATGAAGATTTACATTATAAAGTTATTACGGGTAAGAGTGATGAATTAATTAGTAAAGTGTTAAATAATGAAATTGATATAGGTTTTGTTCGGAAAACTAGTCACCCTAGCTTACAATCAATTAAATTATTTGAAGATCCAATTACGCTTTATGTTTATAAAGACCATCCGTTTATTTCAAAAAAATCGATCACAATTCAAGATATCGCTCAGGAAAATCTTATTTTCTTTGAATGCGGTTCATTAGATTGGCTTAGAATTCATCGTTTATTTGAAAATCTAGAGGCTCCTCCAAATATTAGGATTCATACTGATAGTTCGGAGATGGCAAAAAAACTTATTATAGAACAATTTGGAATTGCTTTCTTGCCTAGTATCAGTGTGAAAAAAGAAGCTAAAGAAGGAATACTATTTCCAATACATATTGAAGAAACAAAGGGAATTTTTCTGCAAACAAATATTTTCTGTAATCGTGGAGAGTATACAGATTTAATGAATGAAATAGTTGAATTAAGCAAAGAGTTGGTGAAATAGCCAACTCTTTTTTCTTTTTTAACAAGCTAAAAATATAACCAAATATAAGAATTTGGGGGTATCCTCAATTGACAATCAACTAGATTGTGCTTAAGGGATCAATAAAATTAATGAGCTAATTCAAATATTTAATAAAACGATAGAAAAGTTCTATTGGAAATTACGTTGACTAAATATTCTGTCAGTGATAAAGTTTATAACAATTAATTCCTAGTTAACCTATAAGGAATGTTGGTTTTTTAAAAAGGGGGGAACACGTTGAAGGATATTGTCATTATCTCTGCTAGCTCATCACCAAACTCAAGATTGAATGGCATACTCCAATTTGTAAAAGAAAAGTGGACTAATGAAGGTATTAAAGTATGCCAAGTAAATATTGGGGATTTGCCAACAGAAGCTTTAATTAAGAGCGATTTTAGTAATGAAGAAATTAAAGAAGCCCTTAATAAAATTGAGAATTCGATCGGGGTTGTTATTGCAGGACCAGTCTATAAGGCCTCCTATTCAGGTTTATTAAAAATATTTTTAGACTTAATTCCTCAGAATGGCTTGAAAAATAAAGTTGTCCTTCCTGTCTTCATCGGTGGTACAATTGCCCATTTACTCAGTTTAGATTATGCATTAAAACCAGTTCTCTCTGTTCTTGGGGGAAATCATTTTGTTACTGGTGTTTATGCAATTGATGATTGGGTAATAAGAGATTATCAAAATTATTTTTCATTATCTAATGAATTAACAGAGAGATTAAATAAAGCAGCTGAAGAATTATCAGAAGAGTTAATTTGGCTAGCAGTAAGACCCTAAAAAAATTATTCAGAAATGAGGAAATGGGAATGAAAAAGTTTGTGATTACACTTGTATCCTTGGCAGTCGTAGTTTTAATCATTACATTTGCTTTAAAAAATAAAGATAAAGAGGCAGCAACAGCTACTGATTCAAAAGTTCAAAGAATTGTTGTAGGTACTGGTACACAATTTCCAAATGTGTGCTTTATCGATAAAGATGGAAATTTAACTGGTTTTGATGTTGAACTTGTAAAAGAAATTGATAAAAGATTGCCAGAATACAAGTTTGATTTAAAAACATATGAATTTTCGAGCTTATTGTTAAGTCTAGAAACTAAGAAAATAGATTTTGTTGCTCATGAAATTGAAAAAAATCCAGAGAGGGAAGAGAAGTATTTATTTAACAAAGAAGCTTATGCGCATTGGAAAAATAAAATCGTTGTTGCAAAAGGGAATAATTCAATTCAATCAATTGATGACTTAAAAGGCAAAAAGGTATTAACATCCGCTACAAGTGCAGAAGCACAAATTCTTGAAAACTATAATAAAGAGCATAATAACGCTATTAAAATTGTTTATCAGAATGGTGGAGCAAATGATACTGTACAGCAAATTACTTCAGGACGTGTAGATGCTACAGTTGCTGCAGATTTTACCTTATCTTTGATTGATCCAAAAGGTGAATTGAAAACAGTAGGGTCAGCTTTGACTGAGGCTGATGTATTATTTGCCTTTAGAAAAAATGATACAAAAGATCAAAAATTAGCAGATGCTATTGACGAAGCACTATTAAAAATAAAAGCAGATGGAACACTTGCTAACTTAAGCAAAAAGTGGTTAGGTGCTGATTTTACAGAAAATTAAAGCTAAAACCAAAGGGTGAGAAGGAATGGGTGCTGATTTTAAAGCTGGATTGATCTTTGAATATTTTATTAAATTACTACCTTTTATAAAGATTTCGTTAATCATTGTAGGGAGTTCTATTTTAGTAGGGTTAGGTTTTGGCTTACTTGTAGCCTTACCTAGAATGTATAAGGTACCAATTTTTCAAAGAATCTCGCAAATATATGTTTCATTTTTTAGGGGAACTCCAATTTTAATTCAATTATTTTTAATTTATTATGGCGTACCTGAGCTATTAAAACTAGTAGAAGTAGATGTTAGTAGAATTGATGTTTTATATTTTGTCATTTTAACATACGGATTACACAGTGCGGCTTTTATTTCAGAAGGTATTCGTGCATCAGTTAGTGCTGTAGATAGAGGGCAAATTGAAGCAGCTTATTCTGTTGGAATGGACGGATATCAGGCTTTTAAGAGAATCATAGCACCACAAGCATTCGCTATATGGATCCCTATTTTAGGAAACTTATTAATAGGAACACTAAAAGATACATCATTAGCATTTACTCTCGGGGTAATAGAGTTAACAGGGCAATCACAAACATTAGGTTTACTAAATCGTCATTTTATTGAATCCTATCTTGCACTTGCTCTCGTTTATTTTATTTTAAGTGCCTTTCTTGAAAAAGGATTTATCTTATTAGAAAACCGGTTTGGAAAATATGAAAGAACAAGTGTTGAAAAGAAAGAAAAAACTTTTAAAATCCGTAACTTATTTGGAAAAATGAATCGGGATGTCGTTGCTGTGAAAGAAGGTACGAGATTATGAAACTAGATTTCTCATTTATTTGGGAGGCATTTATACAAATACTACCTGCAATTCCAACTACACTGTTCATAACTTTTTTGTCAGTCCTTATTGGGTTTGTAATAGGAACTTATACGGCTATTGTTCGTATTTATAAGGTTCCAATATTAAGTCAGGCAGCATCTAGTTACGTTACGATTATTCGAGGAACACCGATGATTACACACTTGTTAATTATTTATTATTCAATCTCAATGCTTTTAGATTCACTTTCTAAACATTATCATTTTGCTTTTAATTCATCATCAATTCCTATGACAGCTTTTGCAATTATTTCCTTTTCTATTACAGCAGGTGCGTATTTATCTGAAGTGGTTAGAGCTGGAATTACAAATATCGATCGAGGACAAATTGAAGCTGCTTATTCGGTTGGTATGACAACAACACAAGCACTAAGAAGAATTGTATTTCCACAAGCCTTCGCTGTAAGTTTACCAAATTTATCAAATACATTTATTGGAATGCTGCATGGATCAACTTTGGCATTTATTGTTTCTGTTGTAGATATAAACGCAAAGGCACAAATTGTAGCTTCTACAAATTGGAAGTTTTTTGAGGCATATATTGCAGCAGCACTAATATTCTGGGGAATTACATTAGTCATTGAAAGAATGACGAGTTTATTAGAGAAGAGATTTAGCGTCTTTAGTCGAGGGGGAGTGAAATGATTACTTTAACGAATGTAACAAAGTCCTTTGGAAAAAATCATGTCTTAAAAGGTATAGATTTAACTGTTAATAAAGGCGAAGTCGTCGCAATTCTAGGTCCTAGTGGATCAGGAAAAACAACTTTACTTCGTTGTATAAATTATTTAGAAAAACCAAATAAAGGAAAAATTACAATAGACGATTTTAAAGTAGATTTTAGTCAAGCTTCAAAAACCGAAATTCTTTCATTGCGCCAGAAAACAGCTATGGTATTCCAACAATTTAACTTATTTAAAAATAAAACAGTAGTTGAAAATGTAATGGAAGGATTAGTAGTAGCTAAAAAATGGTCCAAGGAAGCAGCATACAAAAAAAGCGCTGAATTACTTGAGAAAGTAGGCTTAGGAAACAAGTTAGATTCTTACCCTCTACAGTTATCCGGCGGACAGCAACAAAGAGTTGGAATTGCTCGGGCGCTTGCTTTAAATCCAGAGGTCATTTTATTCGACGAACCAACCTCTGCTTTAGATCCTGAATTAGTAGGTGAAGTACTAGCGATTATACGAAAAATAGCAAAAGAAGGAATTACAATGATTATCGTCACACATGAAATGGCATTTGCTAGGGATGTTGCTAATCATGTTGTGTTTATGGACGGCGGCATAATTGTTGAAGAAGGGAATCCAAAGACTATCTTTCAATCACCTAAAGAAGAAAGAACAATTCAGTTTTTAAAACGATTTTCAGAGGAAGACATGTACTATATTTAAAAAAATGGAGGAAAGAATATGGGACTTAAATATGGATTCTTAGATCAAAGTATTATTTTTCCTGGTCAAACTGCAAATGAAGTACTTATAAACACTATAAATCTAGCAAAAGAAGCTGAAAGATTAGGATTTAATCGATTTTGGGTATCAGAGCACCACAATTCACAAGGAATTGCTGGATCATCTCCAGAAGTGCTTGTTTCACATATTCTTGCTAAAACTGAACGAATTTCTGTTGGTTCAGGTGGGGTAATGTTACAGCATTATAGTCCGTATAAAGTAGCAGAAAACTTTAATGTATTAGCTAATTTGTCACCAAGTAGAGTAGAACTTGGCATAGGAAGAGCACCGGGCGGATTTCCAAAATCTAGCCAAGAACTCCAAAAAAGCTTGAAAGAACCTCAATCTCTTGAAGAGAAAATTGATGAACTAGAAAATTTTTTATATCAGGATGCATCAGAAGTAAGTTCGTTTGATTCTTTACATGCTTCTCCATTACCACAGATTAGAGTTCCGCTATTTTTATTAGGAACAAGTGTATCAAGTGCTAAATTTGCGGCTAAAAAGGGCTATCCATATGCATTTGCATTATTCATAAATAATGACCCAGTGGCAGCAAAGGAAGCAATCAAGGCTTATAATAATTCCTTTAATCATCAAAGTGGTAGAAAACCAAAGTTTATTATAGCCTTGTCTACGATTGTAACTGAAACGAAAGAGGAAGCACTAAAATTATCAGATCAATTACAAACTGTGCGAGTTACATTAGGGAATGGGCAAATTGTAAATGTCGGCACGCTTGAGCAAGCAGAGATTTACGCTAAACAAGCTGGCCAAACCTATACTACAGAAGTTCGAGAGGCAGACGTTCTTAAGGGAACAAAAGAAACTTTTCAAAAAAGGGTTTTTGAATATCAAAATGAATTCGGTATTGATGAATTTATTTTTACATCATTAATTCCAGATTTTGAAAGAAGAGTTCGCTCACTTCAATTAATTAAAGAGGCTTTTACAGAAATAACAGTTTGACTTAACAGTTTAGGAGTTGAAGCCATGAAATTTGAAATATCTGATGCGCTACTTGAAAAGCTAATTCAAATAAGAAGGAGTTTACATGCAATTCCAGAGTTAGCGTTTGAAGAATATGAAACAACAGCGACACTTGTTCAACTTTTAACAGAGTATAACATACAAATCCTAACTTTACCGTTAAAAACTGGTCTTGTTGCAGAAATCGGTGATGATCGCAAAGGTCCTACAATCGCAATTAGGGCAGACATTGATGCACTTCCAATTCAGGAGGAAACAGGATTACCTTTTTCATCAAAAAATCCGAATAAGATGCACGCTTGTGGACATGATTTTCATACAGTTGCAATCTTAGGTACAGCCATTTTATTGAAGGAAATTGAGAGTGAGCTGCCGGGAAAAGTACAGATTATATTTCAACCTGCAGAAGAAATTGGAAAAGGTGCATTAGAAATTATTAAAACAAATGTATTAAAGGATACAAAAGTGATTATTGGTATGCATAATAAACCTGATTTAACAGTTGGAACCATTGGGATAAAATCAGGTCCTTTAATGGCAGCTGCTGACGGATTTACTGTTGAAATAAATGGGAAATCGAGCCATGCAGCGGTACCGGAGGCTGGGCTAGATTCAATTCTTACTGCATCCCATATTGTTACGTCGCTTCAATCGATTGTGAGCCGTAATATTAGTCCACTTGAAAATGCAGTTGTAAGTGTAACAAAATTCTATAGTGGGAAAGCATCAAATGTGATCGCTGACAAAGCGGTTTTTAGTGGGACGGTTCGTACTTTTAAGAATGAAGTCAGACAGACCATTCAAAATCGATTAAATGAAATTAGTAAGTCTGTTGGTGTTGCTTTTAAAACAGATGTTCATACAAATTGGAATCCTGGTCCACCCCCTGTTGTTAATGATGAAAAATTAGCTCGAATTGCAAGAGATGTAGCAACTAAACAAGACTTACGTGTAATTGAACCGTCTGTATCTGCAGCAAGTGAAGATTTTTCCTATTATTTAGAAGAGATTCCAGGTTTATTCGTATTTTTTGGAACTTCAGGAAAATATGAGTGGCATCATCCTAAATTTGATCTTGATGAAAAAGCAATCCCGTTAAGTATAAGATTTTTTACAGATTTTTCTATCACAATACTGAATGAACTTTCAAAAAGTGTAGTCAAAATATAGGAGGACATACATGAGTACTTTATCAATTGAAATAAGTGAATTTAATCAACTTTATGATTTACTATCGCAAAAAACTTTCAATCTTTCAAAAGAGAAACTGCATTGGAAGAAAAATGAAAGATCGTGGAGTATTTTAGAAGTGCTAACTCATTTAGTAGATCATGCATTTGTAGTGAACTTTCGACTAAGGGAAGTTTTAGCTGGATCAAGTGTTCAATTACCTGCTTTTAATCAAGATAAATGGATTGCAGGGCAATATGCAAACGACGGAAATATTGTAGAAGTACTAGAAACATATCGTGTTATTTTATATTACAATAGTCAATTGCTTAAAAGACTAACAAGTGATGATTGGAAGAAGAGCGGAATAAACCCTCAAAATGCAATCGTTACAGTTGAAGACATAATTAAATCTTTTATTTCACATGTTCATCTTCATTTAAAACAAATACAACGTATTTTGTATGAATACAGCTTAGTTTAATTGAGGAGGTAGGCTATGTCTTCAAATCGCTTAATTATTAGAGAGTCCCAACCAAATGAAATAGATAATATAAAAAAAGTGTTAATCGATGCGTATGAACAATATGCTTCTATTCTTTCAAAAGAACAATGGGAAAACTATAAAAATAGTATTATTGATGCAACTGATAACAGCCACACTAAGACAAAGCTTGTTGCGACTGTCGATAATGTTCTATTAGGAGCATGTTTTATCTATGACTCTGCCGAAAAAGCATATGGATTACCTGAGTTAGAGATTAATTATCCTATTATTCGATTAATAGGTGTTTCCCCTAAAGCAAGAGGATTAGGGATTGCAACAGAATTAATAAAAGCAAGCTGCAATCTGTCATTAGAGTGGGGATCGGATCGCATTGTTCTTCACACATCAGATATGATGAAATCTGCTATTAGTTTATATGAAAAAATAGGGTTTCAACGAGCTAAACAATATGAGTTTATGAATGGAGATATACTTGTTAAAAGCTATGAACTAAATATTAAAGATACTGCAATATTATTGAATTAATGGAGGGGAAAAAAATGACAGAAAGAAAAAAACTAAAGCTTGGGGCACTAGTGCATGGAGTAGGAGGCAGTATGTCTGGCTGGCGTCATCCAGAGGTTCAAACGGATGCAAGTGTAAATTTTTCCTATTACCAAGAGCAAGTGAAACTTGCCGAGAATGGAAAATTTGATTTAGTTTTTATTGCAGATGGATTATATATAACAGAAAAATCGATTCCACATTTTTTAAATCGCTTTGAGCCAATTACCATTTTATCTGCATTAGCAGGAGTAACAAAGAATATTGGTTTAGTCGGCACGCTCTCAACTACCTATAGTGAACCATTTACTGTAGCGAGACAATTCATGTCAATTGATCATATAAGTAATGGGCGTGCAGGATGGAATTTAGTTACTTCTCCACTTGAAGGCTCTGCTAAAAACTATAGTCGAAATGGTCACCCTTCACATGATAATCGATATAAAATTGCAGAAGAGCACTTAGAAATAACTAGAGGTCTATGGGATTCTTGGGAAGATGACGCGTTTGTTCGAGATAAAGAATCAGGTGTATTTTTTGATCCGAAAAAGCTACACAGATTAAATTATGAAGGGAAGTATTTTCAAGTAGAAGGTCCTCTTAATATCGGACGCTCTAAACAAGGTCAACCAGTTGTTTTTCAAGCTGGATCTTCAGAAAGTGGTAAGGAATTAGCTGCTAAAGCAGCTGACGCAGTGTTTACTGGTCATGATAATATAGAAGAAGCTAGGCAATTTTATAAAGATGTAAAGGATCGTGCAGTAGCATACGGCAGATCAAAAGATGATATTGTGATATTCCCTGGAATTGCTCCTATAGTTGGCCGTACGGAAGAAGAGGCAGAGCAAAAGTATTTAGATCTTGTTAATCTAACTAGTATTGAAAATGCCTTGGATTATTTAGGTCGATTTTTTGAGCACCATGACTTTTCTCAATATCCATTAGATGAGCCATTCCCAGACATCGGTGATTTAGGGAAAAATAGTTTTAGAAGTAATACTGATAAGATCAAGAAAGAAGCAAAAGAGAAAGGGCTAACACTTAGACAGGTAGCATTACAGGCTGCTACTCCTAGAAGTGCATTTATTGGCACACCTGAAAAAATTGCTAATCTAATTCAAGAGTGGTATGAACAAGAAGCGGCAGACGGTCTAATGATCTATTCTACAATTCCAAGCGCATTAAAAGATTTCACTGAACAAGTCATTCCACTATTACAAGAAAGAGGAATCTATCGCAAAGAGTACGAATCTTCTACTTTGAGAGGTAATTTAGGCTTACAAATACCTAAAAATCGACATATTGCTAGTCTAGTTAAAAACTAACTTCTTAAAATTTGGAATCACCATAAAGGTGGTTCTTTTTTTACTATATGCTTCAGATAAGTTATTAAGTAAAAATTAAGGATTCTATTACATAATGTAATTAAACAATATAAAGGAGTGGGATTAGTGATGGAAGATTTAGAATCAAATTTAGTAGAAAAAAAACAAAAAGCGAATTTGAAGAACCGTTCAACTACGGGTGCGTTTTCGCCTAAAGTCATTTCTATTTTATTAGTTATCAATTTAGTAATTGGCATTTTTACGTTAATTGGAGTTGGTTATTTAAGTTATAAAAATAATAATCGAACGGAAATGATGAGAAACTTCCGAAATGGAGGAGGCTTCCCACAAAATGGTGGCGGAGGTTATTTCAATCAACAACCAGGAGGATCATCAGGTAGCAGCAATTAAGGAAAAGCCAGAGTTATTGCACATATTAAGGATGATAAAACTTACAAGCTATAATCGGTAAACATGAACAAGAAACAGATATACAATTACAATTTTTAATCGAATCATTCGTACTTAGCTTATTTGGTGGTATGATAAGTGTAAGCGTAATAAAACTGTATTCAATTATTATCATTACATTTTCTCTATTAGTTGGGGTGATTTTTTTAGAGACCCTGTAGAACTTCAAATATGAGACCAATTCAAGCAGTACGATTTGAATATATAAAGGGGAGCGTTGTTATACGATGAACGCTTTTTTTTAGTCTAATGGAGGCAAAAAAGTGAGAATTTTAGTTGTAGAGGATCATATAGAAGTTTTAAATTCAATCGTTGAATTATTATCAAATGATTTTAAAGTAGATAAGGCGTTAGAAGGGGAAGAAGGCTTTTTCTTAGCGATGCAAAACATATATGATGTGATTGTATTAGATGTAATGCTGCCTGAGAAAAATGGTTTTGAAATTGTTAAGGATTTGAGAAAAGTAGGGGTACATACACCAGTTCTTTTTCTAACTGCCAAAGATTCACTAGAAGATCGTGTTGAAGGATTAAACTTAGGAGCGGACGATTATTTAGTAAAACCATTTCAAGGGCCAGAGTTACTAGCAAGAATCTACGCTTTACTTAGAAGAAGTGGTAAATTAACAATTGATAGTTCATTGAAGTATCAAGGAATTATTTTAAAAGGAAAAGAGCATCCTGTTGAAATAAATAATGAATCGATTCATTTAACAATTAAACAATATGAGTTACTAGAATACTTCATTCAAAACCAAGGTAAGATTTTAATGAAAGAACAAATTTTTGATAGAATTTGGGGATTTGATTCTGATACTACTGTTGCAATCGTTGAAGTATATGTACATCAGCTCCGAAAAAAACTAGAACCATTTAATTATGGTAGTATGATTAAGACTGTCAGAGGAATCGGATATATTATGAAAGATGACTAGGTGAAGAGATGTTTAAGAAAACCAAAATTCGATTAACGATTATAAATTCAGTAGTATTTATCTTAATAATAGGAATCCTTTCATTAATTATTTATTCATATACAAATAATCGTTTATATAAAGAAGTTGATCAATCACTTTTATGGAATATTAATCGTATACAAAATAGTGATAATCCAAACCGTTTACCAATTTCAAATCGAGATCCACGCGTTTTAATGATCATGTGGGATGAAAATAAAAAATTAGTAAATCCCATGCCTGGTATGAATGCGATTATTTTACAAGATGAACTTAAGTATCCTACAAAAATAAACGAAATTTATAATGATAAAATCGGTGATATGAATTATCGAACGATCTCAATTCAAGGTGAAACAAATCGAGGGAAAATTACACTGCAAATATTACGTAATATCGACTCGGAAAAGGATTTAGTTGATACATTATTAATCATATTAATCGTTGGTTGGATTTTGGGAAGTGCATTATCAGTTGTAGCAGGGTATATTTTGGCTGGACGTGCCTTAGTACCAATAACAAATGCGTGGCAAAAACAACAAGAGTTCGTATCAGATGCTTCTCATGAAATTCGAACACCTTTAACTGTAATTCAGTCTCGTTTGGAGTTATTGCTCAGAGAGCCAGATGCAACAATCGAAGAAAAGGCACAAGACTTTTCAATTATGTTAAAAGAAAATAGGCGACTTTCCAAACTAGTAGCAAGCTTATTAACCTTAGCTAGATCAGATTCAGGGCAAATACAATTAAATAAAAAAATATTCTCCTTAAATGAATTGCTAGAAGAAGTTGTTTCACACTTCACTGAAATCATTTCATTTCAAAGTAAAGAAATATTTTTATCAATTAAAGATACGTATTTTTATTTTGGTGATCAAGAAAGAATTCACCAATTACTTGTGATTTTAATTGATAATGCAATGAAATTTACAAACGAAAATGATACGATTCAAATTAGCTGTAAACAGGTGAAAAATAACTTTCTAATTAAGGTTATAGATAGCGGAGTCGGAATTAAAGAAGAAAACCTTCCTCGAATATTTGACCGTTTCTTCCAGGAGGATGTTTCACGTACATCCAAAAATGGAATTGGACTTGGCTTATCAATTGCAAAATGGATTGTTGAAGAACATGGTGGGAAAATCAAAGTTCAAAGTGAAAAAGGAGAAGGGACTAGTTTTGAAGTATCTTTACCAATTATGACCTCTTCAAAAAACAGTTAAATGCCAAGCTATCGTAGCCACTTAAGAAAGTCATTTGGTGATTTCCCCAAGAAGATAAAGTATATTTCCGACATTATTTCCTAAGAAATAACGTTAAACTACAATAAATTAATTATAAAATAGATTTAATGAAGAATTTTATACTAAGTAAGAAAATCTACTATGATATTAGTAGGTTTTTTTATTTGGATAGGGAAGAAATAATCAAGAAAAAGCTGTCCTTAATAAATGAAATTAAGCTATTTGTAGTAAGAAAGGAATCATTATATGTTAAATAGAATATTTATTTAAGTGAATATAAGTATAATTTTTATTGGAAATGCGGGAAGCCTGAGACCCTGCAGGAACGAGGAGGCTTAAGTCGCGCCCCGTGGAAAGCGATTCTTGTAGTGGAAATCAACACAATTTATTCACAGAAATTAAGACAAAGATTATATAAAAATCTAGTTCCTATTTTTCCTTGACCTGTTTAGAGGGCTGAAGCAATTTCAAAGTGATATTTTAAATGTACCTGTCGAGCGGCCTTTAATAAATGAAACAACAGCCTTAGGTGCAGCTTATTTAGCTGGCTTAGCAGTCGGATTTTGGAAAAACCGAGAAGAAATAGCCGGACAATGGCAAATGGATCGATGCTTGGAACAACAAATGACAACTGAATTAAGTAATGAGCTATATTCAGGCTGGAAAAAAGCAGTTCATGCAACTTTAGCATTTAAATAAGTAAACGGCTTAACTATTTTTTAATTCGAAACTCTAGGACCTTTCTACATGCAGATGTAATTGTAGCGGTCCTTTTTCATTTTAAATTGATTTTTTTTGTGTCGCTTTTTTATGACAACTAGAAAATTTGTTGAAGTGAGGTTTTACAATGGACGAACAATTTTCAAGTTTAAATAGGAAAAGGATTAAGAAAACATTAGCTGAAAAAGAGTTCGATTTATTAGTGATTGGTGGAGGAATAACAGGTTGTGGTATTGCACTTGATGCTACTACTAGAGGGATGAGTACGGCCCTAGTTGAGATGCAGGATTTTGCATCGGGTACATCTAGTCGTTCTACTAAGCTAGTTCATGGTGGTTTACGATATTTAAAACAGTATGAATTTAAAATGGTAGCAGAGGTTGGCAAAGAACGTGCAATTGTTTATGAAATTGGTCCACATGTGACTACACCTGAAAGAATGCTACTTCCCATATATAAGGGTGGGACTTTTGGTAAGTTTACTACTTCTATTGGCCTTAGATTATATGACTACCTAGCTGGTGTAAAAAAAGATGAACGAAAGAAAATGTTAAATCGAAAAGAAACGATCGAAAAGGAGCCATTAATTAAAAGAGAGGGGCTTAAAGCTGGAGGATATTACGTTGAATATCGAACCGATGATGCTCGCCTTACAATAGAAGTTATAAAAAAAGCAGTTGAACACGGAGCACAGGCAATCAATTATGTAAAAGTGACAGATTTCATCTATGAAAATAATAGAATAGTAGGAGTCAAAGCAATCGATTTAATATCGAAAGTACCTTTTACAATTCGGGCAAAGAGGATTGTTAACGCAACCGGACCATGGGTTGACCAACTTAGGGAAATGGAACGATTAGAAAGTGATAAAAATCTTAGACTAACAAAAGGGGTTCATTTAGTAATTGATCATAAAAAGTTTCCTTTAAATCAGTCTGTCTATTTTGATACGGTGGACGGTCGGATGGTCTTTGCCATTCCAAGAGATGGAAAGACTTATATTGGTACAACAGATACTTTTTTTGATCGAGATACCGCTAATCCAAAAGTAAGTAATGATGATAGGGAATATATATTAAATTGCGTTCAGTATATGTTTCCAACAATAAAGCTGGAAGATACTGACGTTGAATCAAGTTGGGCTGGCATTCGTCCTTTAATTTTGGAAGAAGGTAAGGATCCTTCTGAAATCTCAAGAAAGGATGAGATTTGGGAATCATCCTCTGGGTTAATTTCAATAGCTGGGGGAAAGTTAACAGGCTACCGGAAAATGGCAGAGACAATTGTAGACCTTATTACAAAAGATAAAGAAAATAGATTTAAAGAATGTCAGACTAAAACTTTACCAATATCCGGTGGCGATGTTGGGGGATCAAAAGGTTTTAATTATTTTAAAAAACGATTTTCATCTGCTGGTATTGCAATTGGATTAAATGAATCGGAATATAAAAGATTAAGTAAAATATACGGATCGAATATAGAACATTTAATGAATATATCATTTAGTGAATTGAAAAATGATTCTAATCTACCACTATCATTATTTTTACAATTAGAATATGGAATTCAAAACGAAATGATTGTAAAGCCAGTCGACTTTTTTATTAGGAGAACTGGATTTTTATATTTTCAAATTGATCTAGTTAATAAGTATAAAGACGAAGTGATTCGTTATATGGCGAATAGATTAAGCTGGAATAAGTACCAAATTTTAGAATATCGTTTGGAATTGGAAGAGCAAATAAAAAATGCAGTTTCTTCATCTGATGAATGATGTTTAAAATAGGTTCCGAAATTAAGAATACCCAGACTGTTTGAAAGCGAGAATTCGTCAACAGCCTGGGTATTTTTTATTATCTTGAAACAAATTTATTTTCCGTAATCCAAAATCTCCATGGATAGTCCCGCGCTTCACCGGTATTTTCAATACCGATTCTAGGTCCACTACTAATATGTTCTGGTTTAATTCCTTCTTTGATGTAAACGGGAGGGAGCCAAATTGGTTTTCCATAAGATTCCATCGTAATATTCAATGCTTTTGTAAGCTTACCTGGTCCATTCGTTAAATTAGAAATGGGTTGATTTTTTCGAAATTCGATCATTTTTTCAATCCCGTCTACAGGTTCTAGTGCTCTAATTAATATTGCATTAGGAATGCCAACTTCCCCGCAAACAACATTTATTAAGGTATGAGTGTGCATTTGATAAGTATAGATGAATCCTGGCTCATGAAACATAATTTCTGTCCGTTTCGTACGTCGGTTTTGAAAACTATGTGCAGCACGATCATCTGGGCCCATATATGCCTCGGTCTCTACGATCATTCCAGAAAGTTCCAATTCATCAGTACGATGAACTAAGATACAGCCCAATAGCTCCTTTGCTAATTGTAAAGTTGGTTTTAAAAAGAAATCTTTTTTAATTGTCGAATTCATAATAAACTCCTCGAAATTTGATTAATAAAAAGAGAAAATGTATTTTCTTGTCACTGAAATAAGAATATGTACCTATTCCTAATGTTAAAAAAACATTAAAAATGGATTAAATAGATTAAGTAAATCATTAGAAATTATTCATAATTACTCATTGTACAATGCCCCTTAAGCTAGTACTATTTAATTTGTTGGAAGATTCTGAAAAGGGGTGTAGATTTATGGCAAGACCATCATACTGGAAGGTATTATCGAGTGTATCACTTGCTGCAGCATTAAGTATGTCCATTTTTTCAACTGGAGTTACTTCAAAAGCAGCAATTCCTACTGAAAGTGAAAGTAAGCAGTTAGTAGAAAGTCCTTATTTAGATTTAAACGTAGTGGATGAAGAAAGATTAGAAAAGGCTTTAAGAGACAGAGGCGTGATCAAAGATTCTGATAGTGCTGAAGTAGCTAAAGAAAAAGTACAAGCATACATAAAAGAAAAACAAGGTGAATATAAAGAGAAAGTACAAGCACAATCTCAGTCAGAAATTGCTGATAAACAAAGAGCAACATTAGAAAAACGAAAAGCTCAACTTTTATCACAATTAAATAAAGGACACGAAAACTATAAAAAAGGCAAACCAACTGGTGTAGTAAAAGTTGATTCTGCTAAACAGGCTAGCTATAACGGCGGAGTTCGTGAAGATAAGGTATTAGTAATTTTAACTGAATTCGCTGATTTCAAACATAACAATATTGATAAACAAAATGGGTACATGTACTCTGATGATTTCAGCAAAAAACATTACGAAGACATGCTTTTCGGAGATAAAGAATTTACTTTACACGATGGCTCTAAAGTAAAAACTTTTAAACAATTTTATGAAGAGCAATCTGGTGGGAGCTATACTGTTAAGGGTACAGTTACAAACTGGTTAACAGTTGCTGGTAATGCAGCTGATTATGGCGATGATAGCCCAACTGGTGGACATGATAACTTAGCACCAAAAGGTCCTCGTGATCTAGTTAAAGAATCACTACGTGCTGCAATTAATTCAGGTATTAATTTAGCTGATTTTGATGATCTAGATATTTATGACCTTGATGGCGATGGAAATATTAATGAGCCTGACGGATTAGTGGATCACTTAATGGTTCTTCATGCTGGAACTGGTCAAGAAGCTGGTGGCGGTAAATTAGGAGATAAAGCGATCTGGTCACATCGTTGGACTTTAAATGGAGTAACTACTTTCTCCGGAACAAAATCAAAATCTACAAATTGGAACGGATTGATGGCTGCATATGATTACACAATTGAGCCAGAAGATGGAGCAGTTGGTGTATTCGCTCATGAATTCGGTCATGATTTAGGATTACCAGATGAGTACGATACCGGGTACACTGGAAATGGTGAACCAGTTGCTTCTTGGTCAATCATGAGTGGTGGTAGTTGGAACGGTGCAATCGCAGGTACAACACCTACAAGTTTCTCACCACAAAACAAAGAGTACTTCCAAAAAACTTATGGTGGAAACTGGGCAAATATGACTGAAGTAGACTATAAGGATATTGATGAAAAAGGTATTGCTGCTATTATCGATCAAAGTGTTACTAAATCAAATAACCCAGGTGTGGTAAAAGTTAACTTACCAAAGAAAGAAGTAAAAAGTAAAATTCAACCTCAATTTGGTGCTAAGTATTACTTTAGTACAAAAGGTGATAACCTTCATACTACGATGACTTCACCAGTATTTAATTTAACAGCAGCTACAAATGCAAGCTTCGCTGTAAAAGCAAACTATGAAGTTGAATACAATTATGACTATCTGTATGTAAATGTATTAGATGCTGCAACAGGTGCTAAACTTGCAACAATTGATACGATTGGTGATGAAAATACTGCAGGTGGACTTGAAACATCTAAAGGACTTTGGGTAGATAAAGTTTATGACTTATCTGCATACAAAGGCAAAAATGTAAAAGTTCAATTTGAATATGTAACTGATGGTGGACTAGCTCCTGAAGGATTTGCTTTCGACGAAGCAAAATTAACTGTTGACGGTGCAGTTAAATTTACTGATGGTGCGGAAGGAACTCCAGCATTTACATTAGACAAAGCAACTGTATCAAATGGTACTGATTTTAAAGATCACTACTACTACTTAGAGTGGAGAAACTATGCTGGCTCTGATAAAGCATTAGAATATGCTCGTGGGGTTAAGTATAATACTGGTTTAGTAGTATGGTATGGTGATGATAGCTACACAGATAACTGGACAGGTGTTCACCCTGGTGAAGGTTTCTTAGGTGTTGTAGATGCTCATCCAGAAGCTATGGTTGGTACATTAAATGGTAAACCATCTGTATCACAAAGTACACGTTACCAAGTAGCTGACGCTGCTTTTAGTTACGACAAATCACCTGAATTCTATATTAATTCACCATCTCGTGGAATCTTTGACTATGATGGACTATCTGGTGTAACAGAATTCAATGATTCAAATAGTTACCAAAATACTTTAATTCCAGATGCAGGAAGAAAAGTACCTAACTACGGCTTAAAATTCCAAGTAATTGGAGAAGCAAAAGATAATTCAGCTGGTGCTGTTTGGATTCATAAGTAAGATAAAAGAATACGAGTCTGATATAAATTCAGACTCGTATTCTTTTTTTTGTTTTTATAGACTGCACCGAAAAATGAGTTATTCAATTAGTCTATTGGTTAATTTCGGTTATAGCTTTTCATGAGTATGATCTTTTTGTCTTCTTGTTTTTTTACATATTCATGAGCAGGTTATGAGTAAGTAAATTACAAAATCCAGCGTAAATAGTTCCTCATGACCCCGTTATGAGGAAGTAATATACGAAATCCAGCGTAAATAGTTCCTCATGATCCCGTATGAGTAAGTAAATTACAAAATCCAAACTACGCCTCTGTTTCCACCTAAAGGCTCACCAATCGGAAAGTTTTCTTTATCGTGGTTTTTATGAACAAAATGGTTTTAATGGACTTTACGTCTTTAACGTTCATAAAAACTTTTTTCAGAATTATTAAACTATAATACTTGTATTAGAAAGCGTTTCCAAAAAAGGGAGGAACTATAGGTGAAATTTAAAAAGACTGGTTTGTTTGTAATGACTTCTTTAATTACTGTGAGTCTTGCAGCATGTAAAAGTAGTAGTGTAACAACGGGAAGCAATAACTCAACTTATCCTAATAAGGCAATTTCGGTTGTAGCACCATCAGGAGCAGGCGGCGGATGGGATTTAACAGCTAGATCGTTTACTAAAGTATTAAGTGAAACAAAACTTGTTAAAGAACCTATGACGGTTGAAAATAAGCCAGGTGGTGGCGGTACGGTATTCATGGCCGAGTATGCTACTCAAGATAAAGCTAATAATGAAAAATTATTTGTAAACTCACCACCTATTATTATTAACAACTTGAAAAAAGAAGGAAATAGTCCTTATGGCTATAAAAATAGTACTCCATTAGCACAGCTAACAAAGGATTATGGTGCAATCGTTGTAAAGGCTGATTCTAAGTATAAAGATTTAAAATCACTTTTAGATGATATTAAAAAGAATCCGAAGAATATTACTTTAGCTGGGGGTTCTGCTCCAGGGTCAATGGATCATTTAGTCGGAATTTTACCTGCTTATAAATACGGTATTGATCCTACGAAAATTAAGTATGTATCGTATGATGGTGGTTCAGAGGCAATAACAGCATTATTAGGTAATAATGCGGATGTCATTTCGACTGATGTCTCTAGTACGCTTGAGTTTGTTAAATCAGGTAAAGTTAAAGTTTTAGCAGTAACATCACCTGAACGTTTACAAGGAGATGTTTTGTCTAAGTTTCCAACAGCTAAAGAACAAGGCATTGATGCTGAGTTTATCATTTGGCGTGGGATTTTTGGACCAGAGAAAATGTCTAAGGATGCATACACATATTGGGAGAAAACAATTTCAAAATTAGTTGAAACAAAAGAATGGAAAGAAGAAGTAGAAAAGCAAGGCTGGCAGCCAGAATATAAAGATGGTAAAGAATTTAATTCGTTTTTATCAGAACAAGAAACACAAGTTCAAGATTTATTAAAAGCATTAGGAATGAATAAATAATTGAAATAAAGAAGGGGGATCACACTCCTTCTTTTCCATTACTGAACTAAAGAGGTGAGATTATGAATAAAAAATTTGATCGATTAGCAGCAATCATTTTTCTTATTACAGGTATTACTTTTATTTTAGAAAGTCGGAGTATAGCAGCTACTGCTTATGGAAGTGTAGTTGGTCCGAACGTTTTTCCATTTATACTTGGCTGTGCGCTTTCTTTATTAAGCTGTAGGTTATTTTACGAAACATTTTCTTATAAGGGAAAAGAGCAGGAAGCAGTTCAATATAATTATAAGCAATTTTTTATCATCCTAGCTTCAGCAATTCTTTACGCACTTTTACTTGAGAAAATCGGTTTTATTATTAGTTCGTTTTTATTCCTAATTGTAGCAATCCAAACAATGGAGCGAGGAAACTGGATAAAATCACTTTCGATTTCATTAGGTTATTCACTTATTATTTATTTTATTTTTGTCGATGTTTTAAAAGGCACGTTACCGGTTTGGTCAATTTGGTTTTAGAAAAAAGAAGGGAGAGTTATTAACTTGAGTACTTTTCAATATTTAATGCAGGGATTTGAAACTGCATTTACATGGTACAACTTATTGTTCGCCTTTGCCGGCGTATTAATTGGTACAGCAGTAGGGGTATTACCTGGTATCGGGCCAATGAGTGGGGTCGCTTTACTAATACCTGTTACTGCTTCGGTAACTGGTTTTTTAGGACCTGAGCAAGCAGCGGGCAGTGCAATTATATTATTAGCTGGTGTATATTATGGTGCTATGTATGGTGGTTCTACTACATCAATTTTATTAAATACTCCAGGTGAATCTTCATCGGTAGTGACAACCTTAGATGGTTATCAAATGGCTAAAAAAGGTAGAGCAGGAAGTGCTTTGTCAATTGCAGCAATAGGTTCATTTGTGGCAGGTATTTTTACTCTTATTGCACTGATCGTATTAGCAAAACCATTATCGGCATTAGCAATAAAGTTCGGTCCAGCTGAATATTTTTCATTAATGCTTCTTGGTTTATGTGCTGTAAGTGGACTAGCAGGAAAGTCAGTAACAAAAGCATTAATTATGACGATCTTTGGACTACTACTAGCTACAATTGGAATTGATTCTGTATCAGGAGTTTCTCGTTTTACATATGACATTCCATGGCTATATCAAGGGCTAGAATTTTTAACAGTAGCGGTAGGATTATTTGCGCTAGGGGAAGTATTTAAAACAATTATTGAAAATGAAGTTGAAGATGGCGAGATGGCAAAGATTAATAATTTATTACCATCTAAAGAGGAATTAAAAGAAAGTGTTGCTCCGATCGCTAGGGGCTCTGTTTTAGGATTTTTCGTCGGTTTATTACCGGGAGCGGGTGCTATTTTAGCTTCATTTTTTGCTTATATTTTAGAAAAGAAAGTCAGTAAAACGCCAGAAAAGTTTGGAACTGGTACAATTGCTGGGGTTGCTTCTCCTGAGTCAGCAAATAATGCCGCGTCTGGCGGAGCGATGATTCCTTTATTAACTTTAGGGATCCCAAGTTCAGGAACAACAGCAATCCTAATGGGTGCTTTAATGATGTATAACATACAACCGGGACCACTGCTTTTCGATGAACATCCTGATGTTGCATGGGGATTAATTGCAAGTATGTTTATTGGTAACGTAATGCTTATTATCTTAAACATGCCTCTAGTGAAAATATTTGCAAAAATTATTCAAACGCCAAAGAAATACTTATTGCCACTTATTGTAGCCATTTCAATATTTGGTGTTTATGCCGTACAAGTATCAGTAAATGATTTACTTCTATTAATAGCATGTGGTATTTTTGGATATTTCCTTTCTAAAAATGATTTTCCAATCGCACCACTAGTATTAGGTATCGTTTTAGGTCCAATGATTGAGAATAATTTAAGAAGAGCTTTAACTGTATCAAATGGTGATTATAGTATTTTCTTTACTCATCCTATTTCATTAGTATTTTTAATAATTGGAGTACTTTGGATCCTCATTCCAATTATTATTAAATTGAAGGGTAAAGAAGTAGTTATTAATGTAGAAGCTTAAAATATTCTAACAAAACTCCTTTTATTAAAGGAGTTTTTTGATTATTATAAAAATATAAGGAGAAATTTTATGCGTTTACATTATAAGTTAATCATCTTTATTTCTGTTCTCATTTTAGTTATTAGTAGTGTTTTTGAAATAGTATCTCAAGAAATGTTTCTAAAAAACCTTAAACATGAAAAGGGATTAAAGGCCTTAGCTATTTCTCAAACTGTGGCAAATATGCCAGAAGTTCGTGAAGCATTTTCAAGTGAAAATCCATCAGGAATCATTCAGCCAATCGTTGAACAAATTCGAAAGAAAGTTGGAGCGGAGTTTATCGTTGTTGGAAATATAAATGAAGTACGCTATTCACATCCAAACCCATTCCTAATTGGGAAGAAAATGGTTGGAGGAGATAATGATAAAGTATTTAAGGGAAAGGAAATCGTATCAGAATCAACTGGTACACTTGGCCCTTCTTTAAGAGGAAAAACTCCTATTTTTGATGATAATGGTAACGTAATTGGAGTTGTTTCTGTAGGTTACTTAATAAAAGATATTGATCATGAGGCACAAACGTTTAGTAAAAAACTAATAAAAAATAGTATTGTCATATTACTTCTTGGAATAGGTGTAGCTTTTTTAATCTCATTTAATATAAAAAAATCGATCTTCGGATTGGAGCCGAAAGAAATTGGAAGGATGTACAAAGAGAAACACGCAATTTTGGAATCGATTCATGAAGGGATTATTGCAATTGATGAATACGGAGAGATTACGGTAGTAAATGAAAATGCTCATAAAGTCCTTTCTATTCCTAATAATATAAAGCTTAGAGGATTGAAAATAGAAGATATATTGCATAATTCGCATCTGAAGAAAGTAGTTGAAACTGGTAAGCCAATTTATGATTTAGAGTTTTTAATAAATGAAAAAGTAATGATTATTAATTGTATACCGATAATTGGAGTGAATTCTAAAATTGTTGGAGCAGTCACAACCTTTAGGGAAAAATCAGAATTGAATAAATTGCTAAATGAACTATCGCAAATAAAAGCATATTCAGAAGGCCTTAGAGCTCAGGCACATGAATATTCGAATAAGTTGCATACAATTTTAGGCTTAATACAGCTTGAATCCTATCAAGAAGCGATTGAATTAATTTCAAAGGAATCAAATATAACTCAAAATATTATCCATTTTATTATGGAAGAAATTTCAGACCCAGTGGTTGCAGGACTTCTTTTAGGCAAAATAAGTTTAGCTAATGAGTTAAAAGTAGACTTTAACATTGATTATAATAGTAGTTTTGCAGATGTCCCAAAAGAAATAAATAGGGAAGACTTAATAACGATAATCGGAAATCTATTAAATAACGCATTCGATGCAGTATTAGAAACAAATAAATCAGAAAAGCTTGTTTCACTATTTCTTACTGATTTAGGTGAAGATTTAGTGATTGAAATTGAGGATAATGCAAATGGTATCCCTGAGGAATTAATCGATGAGATTTTTGAATATGGTATTTCTACTAAGGAGCAATCTAAAAACTCAGGGATCGGACTTCATCTAGTCCAGAGATTGCTCCATAAATTAAACGGACAAATTACTTTTCATTCAAACGAACATGGGGGAACTACATTTATTGTTGCCATTCCGAAACGCCAAAAGGAGAGTAACAGATACGATGAAAAAGAATTTAATAGAAGTGTTAATAGTTGAAGATGATAGTAGAATTGCAGAAATTCATCAGCGATTTATTGAAAGAATAGATGGGTTTAGTGTAATTGGTATTGCGACAAATTACCAAGAAGCAGTTGATTTAATTGAGATTCTAAAACCGCAGCTAGTATTACTAGATGTTTATTTTCCGGATATGAATGGCTTAGATTTTTTACAATGGATGAAGAAAAATTCAATTTTGGCAGATGTTATTATGATTACAGCATCTAAAGAAATCGATTCAGTTAATAAGGCCTTACATTATGGTGTATTTGATTTTATTATTAAGCCAGTTATTTTTGATCGTTTTAAAAAGTCTTTAATTCGTTATGTAAATTATTCAAATAAAGTGCAAAGCCTACAATCAAAAAGTGCGTATCTAACTCAGGAAGAAATAGACGGTCTAATCGGTAAAAATAATTCGGTGATTGAAGAACAAAGTATATACCCTAAAGGCATTGATAAACTTACTTTAGATAAGGTGTTATTTGTGATAAATGAAGTTCATAACGGGATGACTGCTGAGAATATAGGACTGGAAATTGGCGTTAGTCGTACTACTGCCCGGAGATATTTAGAATATCTAGTATCTGAAGGAAAAGTATTAGCGGATTTAGCGTATGGAACGATTGGCAGGCCAGAAAGAGTTTATTTGATAAAAAACTAGATTATTTGATTTAGTAAAGTTTACTTAATGACTATGACAAACCTAACATTTCTGTAACAGGAATTGTGAAAAATCATGAAAAAAGAATCGTCTAAACGCTTGGTATACAAGCGTTTTTTTAAGTTTTTTACAAGTTTATGACAATGTGAGTTTACTAGATTCTAGTTTTTGAAAGCGTTGAAAACCTTCCATTTGTTATATAAAATATACTTTGCAAGAACTACGGAGGGATAGGTATGAAAATACGTTTATTAACAAAAGAAGATGCAGAAATCTATCTTAATATTCGTTTAGAAGGTTTAAAAGAGAATCCTGAAGTTTTTATTACAACTATGGATGAAATACTTGATCAAGATGACCCTATTGAATACAAAGCAGAAATATTGGATCAAGATAAAAATTATACGATCGGTGCATTTACTGACAAAGGTCAATTAATTGGAGTAGCAACTTTAAAAACGTTTGAAAAAGTTAAAGCAGAGCATAAAGGGAAAATTGAGTCTGTCTATGTTTCTCCTAGCGCTCGAAAAATGGGGGCAGGCCATCTTCTAATTGAAGAAGCGATCCACTTAGCAAAGAGCTTTGGACTTGAACAACTTACATTAAATATCGTAGAAGGTAATGAAACAGCAAAGAAACTATATGAAAAACTAGGATTCAAAACATTTGCGAAAACCCCTAATAGTTTAAAATTTAACAATGAATATTGGGACCAAGAGCATATGATGCTTACGTTAATTGCAGGAAATGCTGAAGAAGCAGGGAAAGCAGGGTAAGCAAGTATTGCAGGCGTGGTACAAAAAAAAGTTTACCTAAATTGTCCAATCTGACAATAAAGGTAAACCTTTTTAAATTCTATTATTTAGTAAAAGTCTTTTCAATGTCATCTAACATTAAGTAAGCAGCCTTGATTCCACCTGCAGTGTTCCAAGTTACATCATTTACTTTCATGACATGTCCATTTTTAGAAGCATTTAACTTTTTGAATAAAGGATCTTCTGTAAATTCTTTTTCAAGCTGAGATCCAGACTCTTTACCGTCATCAAATGTAAAGTAGAAAATGTAATCTCCATCCATTGCTGGAATACGTTCTTTTGTTACACCTTTTTCAGCAAAATCAGGGGCATTTTGTTCCTCAGGACGTTGGAAACCTAACTGTTTAAGAATGACACCAGAGAAAGTATCTTGGTGATAGATTCGTACATCAGCACCCATGAAACGGACCATTGAAATTTTTTGATTTACTTTATCGCCTAATTCACCTTTAAGTTCATCAACACGTTTTGTATAATCAGCTATTACTGTATTACCTTGTTCTTCTTTATTTAAAACTTTTGCGTAAAATTTGAAATTTTCTTGCCAGTCTCCACGTAATGTTTCAGCAAAAACTGTTGGTGCAATTGCACTTAATTGCTCATACACTTTTTCTTGACGCATTTTATTACCGATGATTAAATCTGGCTTTAAACCAGCGATTTTCTCAAGGTTAACTTCACTTTCCACACCTACAACTTCTACGCCATCCATATCTTTAGAAATGTGATCGTACCAAGGGTTTCCTGTCCATGATTTAACAGCACCAACTGGTTTCACACCTAATGCTAGTAAAGCTTCAGTTCCTTCATTTGTTAAAATAACAACTCTTTTTGGATTAACAGGAACTTTTGTCGTACCCATTGCATGGTCAATCGTAATTGTATTCGCTTTTTTACTTTCTTTACCAGAAGCTTCGTCTGATTTTTTAGTGCCACAAGCACCTAATACCATAATTGCTGCAATGAAAAGAGCAATTAGTGAGGAAAATTTAAGTTTTTTCATAGAATGGTCTCCCTTTTTAGTTGATAATGATTATCATTTCTCTCGACAAGTAGTATTATAAATTAAGATTTGATTAGAAGTCAATAAGAAAATGAAAATCATTCTCATTGACTTGATAATTCATATCATTTAGACTATTAGTAGAGAATAGAATAGTAGGAGATATAAAATGCTAATTCACCCAAGATCAAGAATTATCGTATTAGTAGCTTGTATTTTATTATTAGTCATTTGTTTTTTTTCTAGTATTTTACTAGGATATACAGATACTAGTTTTACAAGTTTAATCCATTCATTTACACAATTTGATGGGTCTAATGAACAATTAATTATTCAAAATGTTCGATTACCAAGAGCGATCATTGCTTCAATAGTAGGAGCAAGTTTAGCAATCGCTGGTTTATTTATGCAAGTTTTAACTAAAAATCCTCTAGCATCACCAAGCGTTCTAGGAATAAACGCTGGTGCCTCGATGTTAATTGTACTTAGTATCACTTTTTTCCATTTACAATCACCTAATGCGACTATATGGCTTTCATTTATAGGAGCTACATTATCAGCCGTATTTGTATTTGGGCTAAGTTCAATAGGGAGAGATGGAGCGACACCATTAAAAATTACTTTAGCTGGAGTTTCAATTGCAGCCATGTTTAGCTCAATAACCCAAGGCTTACTAGTTACTAATGAAGTGGCATTAGAGCAAGTCCTATTTTGGCTAGCGGGTTCAGTTCAAGGGCGCTCACTTGATTCTTTACATATGGTATTACCATATATCGTCATAGCTTGGGTGGTCTCACTTGCACTTGGTGGAAAGATTAATACATTCATGCTAGGAGAAGATGTATCTAGAGCTTTAGGACAAAATACAGCTTTATTAAAAACGACATTAGTCGTGTTAGTCATCATTCTAGCCGGTGGTGCTGTAAGTATAGCAGGACCAATAGGATTAGTTGGTATAATTGTCCCTCAAATAGTTAGAATGTTCGTTAAAAATGATTATCGCTGGATGATTCCGTTTTGTGGTATTTTTGGAGCAATTTTACTTCTTTTAGCTGATGTGGGATCTCGTTACATTTTAATGCCAGAAGAAACGCCAGTTGGTATTATGACCGCCGTTATTGGAGCACCATTTTTTATTTACTTAGCAAGAAAAGGCGGTACAGTAAAATGAACATGATCAAATTAAGAAACAAGTACTTTTCACTACTATTTAATAAACGATCGTTTTCCGTTTTAATAATTGCACTTCTTTTACTCATTAGTTCATTTATAGTGAGCTTAACGCTAGGTGACCGTTATATTTCTATTCCAAAAGTAATATCTGTTATTTTTGGTGAAGGGGAAAAAATTGATGAATTGTTTATTCAAGCATTTCGAATGCCCCGAATTATCATTGCAATTTTTGCTGGGATTTCTTTAGCGATCGCAGGAGCGGTTCTCCAAGGGTTAGTTAGAAATCCACTAGCCTCTCCAGATATCCTTGGTATAACAGGTGGAGCAGGAGCTGCCGTTGTATTATTTTTAGCTATTTTTAGTGATAATCGTACGAATCAATTAACAGTGAGTATAAAATGGCTACCATTAGCTGCATTTATCGGTGCCATCATAAGTTTAGTATTTGTCTATGTTTTTGCATATAAGGATGGGGAATTAAAGCCATTAAGATTGGTTTTAGTAGGGGTTGGATTTTCAGCATTAGCTCAGAGCACAACTTCATTCTTTATGATTATTGGACCTATTTTTAGAGCAACAGAAGCGAATATGTGGTTAACAGGGAGTGTATATGGAGCGAACTGGGAACAAGTTAAAATTATAACAGTCTGGACGCTAGTTTTTATCGTGTTAGCTTTATCGTTTATAAGACATATCAATACTCAGCAACTTGGAGATGAAGTTTCAACAAGCTTAGGAGTTCAAGTAGAAAAAAATCGACTAATCTTGTTATTTATAAGTACTGCATTAGTGGCAGGTGCAGTTGCATTTGCAGGAGCAATCGCATTTGTTGGACTAATTGCACCTCATATTGCTCGGAAAATAGTTGGTGCTTCTTACGGTGCATTGATTCCCTTATCTGGAATAATCGGTGCGATCATGGTATTAGTGGCTGATACAATTGGAAGAACGGTGTTTAGTCCAATTCAAATACCTGCTGGTGTATTTACTGCCGTAATTGGTGCACCATATTTTATTTATTTATTATTTAAGACTGGAAAAAGGTGATAAGATGTCAACGAGCGCAATCGAAACAGAAAAGTTAACGTTATCGTATGATGATCGTACAATTATAAACGAGCTAAATTTTCAAGTTCCAAAAGGAAAAATCACGGTTTTAATTGGAGCTAATGGCTGCGGAAAATCAACACTACTTCGTTCACTTGCAAGATTACTTCAACCAAAAAGTGGAACCATCTTACTTGATGGAAAAGAAATTAGTAAGCGACCTACAAAGGAAATTGCACGCAATCTTTCAATACTGCCTCAAAGTCCTGTTGCGCCTGAAGGTTTAACAGTTTTTCAATTAGTAAAACAAGGAAGATATCCGTATCAAACTTGGTTAAAACAATGGTCAAAAGAAGATGAAGAAAAAGTAAAACATGCCTTAAAAATTACAAATATGTTTGAACTAAAGGATCAATTAGTCGATTCTTTATCTGGTGGACAACGTCAACGTGCTTGGATTGCGATGACTTTGGCTCAGGACACAGATACAATTTTATTGGATGAACCAACAACCTATTTGGATTTAACACATCAAATCGAGATATTAGACTTACTTTACGAATTAAATGAAAAAGAACAGCGTACAATTGTTATGGTACTACATGATATAAACCTAGCATGTCGTTACGCACACAACGTTGTTGCAATTTCAAATGGTGAAGTATACGCAGAAGGAGACCCAGAAAACATCATTAATGAGAACTTAATTTGTGACGTTTTCTGTATGAACTGCGATATTGTGAAGGACCCATTATTTGGAACTCCACTTTGCATACCTCATGGGCGAGGAAGAAAAATAATTTAATTAATTTTAAAAAGGTGTCCTAAAATAGGGCACCTCAGACTGTTGACAAACGCCCGCTTTCTTCGTTACTTCGCCTGTCTGCGGTGCTCATTACCGTCTAGGGTAACTCCGCTCCTCACCAGGCTTCGCGCCTCGAAAGACAAGCGCTTGCAATCAGTCTGAAAATCAAGTTTAAAGTACTTTGCTACACACTGAGGTGTCCTAAAATAGGGCACCTTTCATTTACTAAGAGGTGAGATAGAATGACTTTATCAATTAACAATATAAGTGTAGATATTCTTGGCAGTTCGATCCTTAAAAACATTAATTTTCAAACTAATAAGGGTGAAATTTTTTGCCTAATTGGAACTTCAGGAGCGGGGAAATCGACATTGCTTCGGGCGTTAAATCGATTACAGTCGATAAGTAAAGGTGAAATTCATTTAAATGGACAATCAATATACAAAATGACACCTCAAAGTTTAAGAAAAAGTGCAGTAATGATCCTACAAACTCCTTCATTATTTGAAGGGACTGTTGAGGATAATATTTTGTTTGGAGTCAAATTAAACGGTAGCTATGATAAGACAGATTCGAAAACAGTTGCGAGATCTTTATTAGAAAAAGTAGGATTAGAGACGAAATTACTTGATCGGAATGCTTCAACACTTTCGGTTGGTCAACAGCAAAGAGTTTCAATCGCAAGAGCAATAGCCATGAAACCAACTATTTTATTATGTGATGAAATTACTTCAGCATTAGATCCACAATCGACTCTACATATTCAGGAGCTTCTGGTAACTTTAAAAAGAGAAGAAAATTTAACGATTATTCTTGTTACACATAATATGGATCTAGTTCAACAAATAGCTGATCGAGTTGGGTTACTGATTGACGGTAAATTAGTAGAAGTGAGTCCAGTTAATGAATTTTTTAATAATCCAACCACAGAATTAGGAAAAAATTTTCTTTCTACAATTGCTTAAAGAGGTGAAATGATGGAAGGGAATTTGCATATTACAGGAGTGTCTCTGACATTTTTATTAATTATTATTGCTATCGCATTATCCTATTATCAGAAACTTGGTGTTGAAAAAGACATTGGTGTTTCTTCAGTAAGGACCGTCATTCAATTAATGATCATGGGTTATGTACTTGAATTCATATTGCAAATTGAGCATTTTTTACTTGTCATCATTATTTTATTTTGTATGATTTTATTCGGTGCTTATACTTCGAGTAAAAGATCACAACAAATTGAAGGCGCATTTTTTATTTCATTTATTAGTATTTTGCTAGGCGTCATGATTTCATTAGGAGTTGTTTTGGTAGCAAACAAAATTGCGTTGAAGGCTCAATATGTTGTTCCAATATCAAGTATGATTATTAGCACATCAATGAATGCAAATAGCTTAGCGTTAACGAGACTTAGGGCTGAAATTCAGGCAAGTAAAAATCAGATTGAGGCTGCATTATGCTTAGGGGCAACAACTAAACAAGCTTCAAATAATGTTATAAAAAATTCAATTAAAGCTGCCTTAATTCCATCAATTGATCGAGCTAAAACTGTAGGAATTGTTACTTTACCAGGCTCGATGACAGGAATGATTTTTGCTGGCATAAGTCCTTTATATGCGATTAAATATCAATTGTTAATAGAATGTATTTTAATTGGCGCAATTGCAATTAGTGTATTCTCCTCAACACTTCTATCCTATAGAAAATTCTTCACAAAAGACGATTCATTGAAATATGAAACGATAATAGAACAAGGATAATGATAGAGGGAGAAGGGACTTTTCCTTCTCCCATTTTGCTAAATATTATCCGATTACTCTTAATTGTACATCCATGTTTCCTTTGGTTGCTTTTGAATATGGGCATACTCCGTGGGCTGCTTTAACTAGTTCAACGGCTACTTCTGTTGGAACACCTTGTACTTTTACATCAAGTTGAGCAGCTAATTTAAATCCTCCATCAGCAGGGTCTTTACCGATTGTTATGTTTGCAGTCACTGATGTAGATTCTAGTTTAATTTTTTGCTGGCGGGCTACTAAATTTAATGCACTGTCAAAGCAAGCTGAATAGCCTGCGGCAAAAAGTTGTTCAGGATTTGTTGCTCCACCAGGTCCGCCTAATTCAACTGGTGGTTTAAGTGATAAATTAATAAAATCATCTGATGAAATAACTCTTCCGTCACGACCACCTGTTGCAGTTGCTGTAGCAGTATATAATTTTTCCATTACGATCTCTCCTTAATATAAGTTATCTATTTTTTATTTTCATTAGCAGCTTGAACTTTCTTTAATAATGCCTTTGTTTGATTTAGTATTGTTAAAAATTCCTCTTGAGTAGTATTACTTTCCTTGAAAAACTTCTCAGGTATACAGAAAGCTTTTTCTTTTAATTTAGTACCTTCTTCAGTTAATGTAATAAATACTTTTCTCTCATCACTTGAATCACGTTTACGGAAAATTAGTCCCGCAGATTCCATCCGTTTTAGCATTGGTGTAAGAGTTCCTGAGTCTAAAAAAAGCGTTTCCCCAAGTTCTTTTACAGTTTGTTGGTCTTTTTCCCAAAGTGAAAGCAATGCAAGATATTGCGGATACGTTATACCAATCTCATCTAAGATTGGACGGTATAATTTAGTAATTTCTCGAGAAGTAGCATAAATTGAAAAGCATAATTGATTTTCAAGCAAAAGCTGATTTTCTTTATTCATTGGATCAACATCCTTTTATATTAGTTGTGCACAATTTAATATGACACAATCATAATTGATGAGAAATAGTTTTGCAAGTAATAATTACTATTATTTTTTACCAATTTTTCAATTTTGATTATTAATTGAGTAGATTTGAAGTGGTAATCAGCTTATTCACAATAAAAAAGCCAGTCAATGTTCAATACATTAACTGGCTGTAAATTTAATTTTTTCTAGACCTAGAAATTAATGAAGTTATTTGTAGCATTGTGATTGGTAAGGATGTTTTTTTATGATATGCCAAAAACTTAGGCGTCCAAGAATTCACATATTTCTCTTTGAAGCTTCTTAAACCTTGAAAGTGATATAAAAATTGTCCATATTGATAAATTTGCGCTGCAATCTTTTCACTTGTAAATGAATACTTAGATAGACCAACGTTTGCTAAAGGTGTCATACCGACATTAAAATAATGAAAATCTCTAGACCTAAACCATTCAATTAAGTTAACAAACATAAAGTCCATAATTCCTTTTGGAGCATCAACTTTATGGCGCATTAAATCTATTGAAATCGTATGATCATTATAGTTTGGCATAATGGATGCAAAAGCAATCATTTTATTTTCATTATTTTTAATAATAGCTACAGGTGCAAGTTTGATGTAATCCTCATCAAAATAGCCAAGTGAAAACCCTTTTTCTTTTCGCCCTTTCAACCACTCTTGTGATAATTCCTTTAATTCCGTAAAGAATTCATTTGAATAAGGTGGTTCAATAATTTCAAAACTATATTCTTCGCGTTCAAATTTATTATAGAGTGCACGAATACCTTTATTACGTTTTCCTGATAAAGAGAACGTTGAGATATCGGTGAATCCTTCTTCACCAAGTTTAAAGAAATCAAATCCGTTTTCATGTAGATAGGATAGTGAATTTGAGTTTACTTGGTAGAAGACAAGTGTATACCCAAATTGATCAGCATAGTTTAATAATTCCTCAATAGCAGGATATAAACGAGATTTTTCACCAACCGGGTCACCTAAAATAACTAATTTGTCTGCATATGGCTGAAAAATAAATAATACAGTCTCATCTTGAGCCCAGAATAAATATTTGTCATGTAAAAAAACCAAATGTGAAAGTTCTGTACCACCATACTTATTAAAATGTTCTTTTATTTTTTCTTCTTCAGCTTTCGTATTTATAAATTCAAATTGTTTTCTTTTAACTTTAAAAAATGCGATATAAAAAAATAGTAAAGCAGCTACAAAACCAAGAACTGCACTAATCACGATATCTCTCGAATTAACAAGTATATAAGGTAAATATTTAGCAGGTATTTTGACATTTGTTGTAGGTAGATTGATATAAGCAATAAGTAAATAACTACCTAAAAAGAAGAATAAAATAAAATTATCAACAATGAGCTTACCCCAAGTTAAAACGAAGCTTTCTCTATAAAATTGTTTCTTTGAAATAAATAATATAAATGCAACTGCTAATACAAAAAGTGCTTCTTCATAATCTAATCCTTTTGAATAGGTTGTAACTGCCCCAACAATTAGCATGAATAGTGTAATATACCATGCTCTTTTATCTTTATAATCAATTCCACGAGACAGTCCTAACAATGTAAAACCCGCTGTGACCGAAATTAAATGTGAAATATTAATGATTGTCGAAGGTAAAATTAAATTTAAAAGACTTATTCTTAAAAGCATGCTTGGCACAGCAGCAGAAACTAATAGAATAACGCCAGATAAAAATACCAAAATCGTTAAAAATTTATGCCCCAAATAAGTTGAAATTTGATTTGGAATATTATTAAATGATTGATTGATTTTATTCCATAATAATTTCAGAGCTAAAATAATACCGCAAGCAAACGGGAAAAAGAAATAACTGAAACGATAAATCAATAAAACAAGAAGTGTCGTTTCCTTATCGATTCCAAAGTATGTAAAACCTAGTAGGAAAATAAAATCAAAAGATCCAAGACCGCCTGGAATCATACTTAAAAGTGCTGCGACTGACGCTACTAAAAAAACAGGCAATACCTCTATGATTGAAATGTCGATATGTAAAAATAAACAAATGAAGTAAATGAATAATAAAATAAAAGACCATTCACATAAGGAAATCACAACCAGGGAAAGCATATATTTTGCGGAAAAATTCTCCGAGAAAAAATTACGCTTTAAATAAACGACTAAAAACATTACCGGGAAATAACAAATTGCAATGATAATAGCGATATATAGATACTTATATTCATTTAAAAATGATAAATCAAATATTCCAGTAAATAAAACTAAGCTCAATATCGATAATCCAGAAAGTAAGAATATCGTTACACTACTCACTGCTTTAACAATTTCGGGTCCGGTGCGATCTTTTCGATAAAATAGAGTTCGAATGGTGGTACCTGCAACCCCACCAAGACCAATTAGGTTTGAGGAAGTATTCGCTAGCCAAGCTACCATTAATATTTTTCGAAAACTAAAGTCTAATTTTAATAGTCTTACAAGTACGAAATCATATAAAAACATTGGAGATACGGCTAAAATACCTAATGCAAAAATTAAAAAGTACTGTATTAATGTAAGAGACTCCATATAGTTAAAGAACATTTTAAAGTCGAAGTTTAAAAGTACGTTTTTTCCAACAAATATAAATGTAACTAGTAATATTGAAATGAAAAATAGTTTAAATAAACCTACTTTACTAATCCGAATCTTATTCATAAGACACTCCTGAAGTTATTATTCAACAAATAAAATAATAGTTATTAGCTTTAGTATTCCATATTATTCCACTATTTAACAAGAAGATTATTATCAGGTCCTAGAAAATTTAATAACTTATTATTTTGGAGATAAAAAATTAATTAGATTTTAATTTTCAAACCTATTTTGCGATTAGTATTAATGAGAAAAAGAGCTTTCCACTCGTTTTCGTTGGAGAAGACCTAATACGCTTCCATTTTCCATTGGAGTAGGGGCAGTAAAATTCAATTATGAGAGGACTTATTTTATGATTTTTTGAATATTTATAAATGAAAATATTAAATTGGTTCTATATAAAAAAGGGAGACCTCTTATTTGGAAGAGAAAAGAAATTCAAACCTCTCTTGAAGAATATTCAAATGATTTCATAAAAGAAATTGTTAAATAATAACGATTGGATCTCTAACCCTAAATTTTTGCTAGATGACTTTATAGCTTAATAAGAGTGTATTCGATGATGCAAGCATTGTATAAATTGGAAGGAAATATGTAAAGAATAAAATATACACTCGATTAAGGAGAGTAAGAATGAAGTATTTTTATAATAAACTTGATCGCTATGTTACGGAACTTTTTCTAGGGGGAATATAATTGAATATAACAAATGTTTTAATTATCCTTGGATTCATTTTTTTTGCCTTACTACTTTTAGTTTTAATAATAGGTACACTCTATTTGTTTTTTATAGATCGAAGACAAAAGCAGCATCCAATACTCCGTAATTATCCAGTAATAGGACGAGTTAGGTACTTCTTAGAAACTATTGGTCCTGAGCTACGTCAGTATTTATTTAACAATGACCTAGAAGGTAAACCTTTTTCTAGAGAAGAATATGAGCATATTGTCAAAAAAGCAAAATATAAACGGGATGTCCTTGGGTTTGGGTCTAAAAGAGACTTTGAAGAAAAAGGATATTATATTAGAAATTCAATGTTTCCAAAACTGTCAGAAGAATTAAAGATGGACCAGCAAATAAACGTAACAACAAACCGATATTTATTGATTAAAGAGCCTTTGTTTACACAGAAGGAAGAAAGATTAGAGAAAAATGATTCACTTGCATTTTTGTTAGATGATAGTGATGCAATTGTGATAGGTAAAAACACGAGGTATCCTTTTATTGTAAAAGGCCAGATTGGTATGTCTGCTATGAGCTATGGTTCCTTAGGTGAAAATGCTATTACTGCACTCTCAGAAGGATTAGCAATTGCGAAAGGGACTTGGATGAATACAGGTGAGGGTGGTTTGTCTGAATACCATCTAAAGGGTGGCGTTGATATTATCATGCAAATTGGCCCAGGTTTATTCGGGGTTAGAGATAAAGAGGGGAATTTTAATTGGGATGCCTTGAAAGAAAAAAGTAAAATTCCTGAAGTGAAAGCTTTTGAACTTAAATTAGCTCAAGGTGCAAAAACACGTGGTGGGCATATTGATGGGGAAAAGGTAACAGAGGAAATTGCAAGGATAAGAATGGTAGAACCATATAAATCTATTGATAGTCCTAATCGCTTTCGAGAGTTTCATGACTTTCCTTCCTTGTTTGACTTTATGGAACAAATTCGAGAACAAACTGGAAAACCAGTAGGAATGAAAGTAGTTATTGGAAGTGGTCACGAAGCTGATGAATTAGCAAAACATATAAAAAGTACTGGGAAGGGTCCTGACTTTATTACTGTAGATGGTGGTGAAGGGGGGACAGGTGCGACATACCAGGAACTGGCGGATAGTGTAGGTTTGCCAATTAAATCTGCATTACCTTTAATGGATCATGCTTTAAGAAAATATGGCGTACGTGACCAAGTTAAAATAATAGCTTCAGGAAAATTATTTTCCCCAGATCGAGTAGCAATTGCACTTGCAATGGGGGCTGACCTTGTTAATATTGCAAGAGGATTTATGATTACGATTGGTTGTATTCAAGCATTAAAATGCCACTCCAATGCTTGTCCAGTCGGTGTAGCCACAACAGATCCTGATTTACAAAAAGCCCTCGTCATTGATGAAAAAAAATATCGAACAGCAAATTATCTAATATCAATGCGTGAAGGTTTATTTCGGTTAGCTGCCGCCGCAGGATTGGATTCCCCTGCCCACTTTCAAAGTGAGCATGTCGTTTATAAAGATGAAAAAGGGAAAGTGTGGTCACTGAAGGAAATTTATCAATCATTGGTAGAAAAAGTAGATTAAAAATAGTACCTTTAAAACGTATTTTTCGGTGCTAGATCGGACTTTATCATAATAGTTGAACAATGAGAGACTACTTAGGTAGTCTTTTTGTGTGTCAGGTAGTCGCATAGAGGGCTGACCTAGTCAGTGCCCTCCATTTATTTTATTAGACTAAAGAAGACACTTCGGTATAACGATTGGATAAAAGATAATTTTCACCTGAAAATTTTTAAGCCGTGCTTATAGCCTATTCCGCAAACTCCCAAGTCTACATATATTATAAAGATTCAAAAGCCCAAGATTGCTAAATACGTTATTCAAAAGGGAGGAAGGTTAATATGAATTTCTACAACCATGTACCTTATAATGATTATTATAGAAATCCACAGCAAGCTGTAAATCCACAACAAATTCTAACATTAATAAATCCAGCTGTTAGCCATGGATTAAAAGAAGCACAACAACTTGGTTATCAACATGCATTAACAGAAGCAGTTGCTATAGGTTATTTGATGGGAAAAGGTTACGATTATAATACTGCTTGGAAAACTGTTGAATCATGGTGGAGACCACCGGGAACGCCTACACCTACTCCATATTAAAATTAAAAAAGTTATTTTTATCATAGCTAAAGAGAATTTTTTGAGGAATCATTAATTTAGGAGATTCCTTTTTTTGTGTTTTATAAATAATTCTTCATTTAGTAATTAGGACTCTATTATAGTACGTATGTAAAGTATAATTTAGATGTACAAAAAAAATCGACTGCAAAATTGATTTTTTAAATGAGAAAAATGGTAGGTATTTTGAAGAAGGTATTTGTAAACGAATATTGAATGATTAGTTACATATGCAAAAAATGTAAAATTTTAGATTTAAATCAATACGAAGGAGGAATCTACCTTGAGCGAACTTGAACTGATTAATACATACAAAAACGAGCTTCAAAATTACTCTATAGAACAGTTAAGGTTTAAATCTGAAGAAGAGGTTTGGTCTATTGGTCAAATGTATGACCATTTAATTATTTGTGCCCACGAATATCTAGATAACATGGAAATTTGCGCCACCTTAAATGATGAACAACCACTTGGAAAAACGGAATTTGGTGAGAAGTTATATAAGATTGGGGGATTTCCACCGATTAAAATCAGATTACCAGATGAACTAAATGATCCACCTAATAATTCAGATAGCAAGGACGAGCTTATTGGCAGAATTGATCAAGTAATTCTAAGGTTGAGCCAATGGGAATCGAAAGTGGATAGTATAAATCCTAATTATAAAGTCAAGCATGGAGGGTTCGGTTGGCTAAATGCAAGGGAATGGTATGATTTGGTTTATATGCATTTTCGTCATCACTTGCGCCAAAAAAATGAATTAGAACAAAGGCTTGTTAAGTGACAGGCATTCTTTAAACTAACCTATATAAAAATTTTAGGTTTACGAGAAAAAAGGAATTTAATATAGATAGAAATTTAAATAAAACAAAAAGACAAATAATAATAGGGAGTAAACAATGAATAAAAACCGGTTGGAAGCTTTTAGTGATGGTGTACTTGCAATCATTATTACAATTATGGTCCTAGAAATTAAAATTCCTCACAGTCCAAATATAAAAGACTTATTACAACTTTTCCCAACCTTTCTTAGTTATTTACTTAGTTTCATTTATGTTGGTATTTACTGGAACAACCACCATCACATGATACACACTTTACAAAGGGTGACAGGATCAATTATGTGGGCAAATCTACATTTGCTTTTCTGGTTATCCTTAATTCCTTTTGCTTCTGGTTGGATGGGAGAAAACCATTATAAGCCTTATCCAACAATGCTTTATGGTGTAATACTCTTAATGGCCGCAATAGCTTACTTCATTTTACAAGGTATAATTATCCAAAAAGAGGGAAAGAATTCAAAGTTAAAAAAGGCTGTAGGTAATGATTGGAAAGGAAAAGCTTCAGTGGTTTGTTACTTATCTGCAGTTTGCACGTCTTTAATCTGGCCCTGGTTCGCTCAAATAATTTATGTAATCGTGGCAATTATGTGGTTATTACCGGATCGTCGAATTGAGAAGGTTATGCAAAGTAAGTAAACAAAAAGTGCTTTTTAATTCATTTATAAAAAGTGAGGGAGTTATCTATGATGATAAAAGGTTTCGGGGGAATATTTTGGAGGACTAAAAATCTGGATGCTTTAACAAAATGGTACAGTAAAGTGCTGAATGTAGAAATAGAAAATTGGAATGGGACTATTATTAAACCGGACTCTGAAAATGAAACGATCTTTTCGTTCTTTACGGAAGAAGACAGTTATTTTCCAACAGAACAGCAAGTGATGTTAAATTTCCAAGTTTATAATTTAGACGAGACGATTAAGCATCTTGAAAAAGTGGGTGTACCTCTAGCAAAGGAAAAAGAGATTAGTGATTATGGTAAGTTTGCTTGGATTAAAGATCCAGAAGGTAGATTGGTTGAACTTTGGGAGAAATAATCTGAGATAAAAAAGGGTTGCTGCGGCGATCCTTTTTTCTTTTTTGTACAAATAGGCATTTTAGCTTAACAAGGTATAAAAAGATTCTCCATAGAATATTAGTTTTTAGTAACTCTATATTAAGTGATTACCTAAAGGAGAAAACTATGTCAGACTTATTTATTTTTTTGCCACTTTTCATTCTTATTATTGTAATAGCTATTATTGTCTTCTTAATTAATAAATTTGCAAAGAAAAAGAATAAAAGCACAGGAAGAATTGTTGTAACTATCTTATTGTTATATGTCACTTTAAATTTAATAATGGGCGTTATTACTTATTTTAAAGGACCATAGTCAACGATTACATACACTAGCAACTGAAGTAGGGTTACATAACAGAGATTGACTCATGCCCCCTTTATGAGCAAGTAATATTGAACAACTTGCTTTTCAAAATCAACTAGGAAGAGAACATCATAATGGTCATTTTTTGGCCCAGCATTTTTAATCAAAAGACATATTAGTTTCTTTAAGTAGTAAAATAGTTTACAATTTAGTAGTTGAATTGTAATTTAAGTAATATACATAAAATTAAATGACCATAGATCGCTGAGTTTTAGTTGAGTGTTTCTTCTATTATTGAGGACATTCAATTTTGAAGCGGGGGAACCAATTTTTGTGCAATTGTACTTTGGGGTGAATCCTTTTTAGGTAGGGCTACTTTTTAGGTCCGAATCCGACAGCTAACCTCGTAGGCGTGTAGGGAGAAGGTTTCCAAAATGATGTCTTATTAAGGCACTGGAGATTTTCCTAGTGTCTTTTTTGCATTCAATTTTGATAAAGTAAGTGGGGGTTATGAAATGCTAGAAATGTATATATTTGGCGGGATTCTTATTTTAACTATGTTAATAGCAGTATTTATGACTCGTAAGGATTCTGTAGTAGATGATGAAAATGGAAAATATAAATGTGGAAAGTCCGGGAATAGGAAGAGAATCGTTAGAGAGAGAAAATCAGGTAAAGTCGTGAGAATAGATTGATTAGTATTGTAGAAAATCGCGAATTTAAATAGGAAACTTCCTTAAGAGAGTGGTCAATTAAGCCATTCTCTTTTTTATATAGTTAGTTTAGGTTTCATAATTCATATTTAGTTCATAATGAGTTTATATAATATGTACATAATTATTTGTAAATGTAAGTAGGTGAATTTATTGAATCATGTAAATGTATTGGTTGTCGATGATGATGCAAATATTCGGGAGTTAATCTCTATATTTTTAAGTGGTGAAGGCTATACAGTTATTGAGGCTGAAAATGGTCAAGAAGCATTAACATTATTGGAAGAAAATAATATTCAAATAGTAGTAGTTGATGTGATGATGCCTGAAGTAGATGGTTATGAGCTGACTAAAGAGGTTAAAAAGTATTATGATATTCCGATTTTAATGGTTACTGCAAAAGGTGAATCTCAAGATAAATTAAAAGGCTTTGATCTTGGAGTAGATGATTATGTTGTTAAGCCTTTTGATCCTTTGGAAATCGTAGCCCGTGTAAAAGCTCTATTAAGAAGATTTCAATTGCTATCTGATAAAAATATTTTTGTAGGTAATTTAACGATCAATCAAATTAAATATGAAATTTCGGCGAATGATCAATCGATTACATTACCATTAAAGGAATTCGAATTATTGTTGAAGCTTGCAAGTCAAGCTGGAAGAATCTTTACGAGAAATGATTTGATTGAGCAAATATGGGGACTGGATTATGAAGGAGATGAACGCACAGTTGATGTGCATATAAAAAGAGTACGTGAGCGACTAAGAGAGATAAAGGCTACTGTCGAAATCGTTACAATAAGAGGTTTAGGTTATAAATTAGAGGAAAATCACGCATGAAAAGCATGTATACAAGATTGGTTTTAATCTTTATTTCAGTTATTTTGTTGAGTTTAGTCATTACTTTTTTTATCGCTTCAAAATACTTTATAAAACATGTTGAAACAGAGGTACAAGGTGATTTAATTGATGTTGGAGAAAATTTTATTTCCATCTATTCTAAACAAGATAATCAAAATGGAGTAGATGCGACCTTACAAATTCTTAGTAAAAATTTTTATCTATCACTGTATGATGAGTCCGGTAAAATTGTTTTGAAAAATACCGCACTAAAAAAGAAGAACATAAAAAAAGAACAAATATTAAGTGTACTAAACAAAAGAGATGTTCAAACAAAAGGATATCTCATCGGTCTACCTTTTGAAAAAGATGGTCATCGATATGCTTTATTTATTCAGCCCAATATTGATCGTGGGTTCTTTAAAATGCGGAGAGTTTTATTTTTTAGTTTGCTTACAACTTTAATCATTGGGTCAGTAACATTTTTATTTGTTGCTAAGTTACTAGTAAAGCCAGTTAAAGAGCTAATACGTGCCACAAAAGAACTGGCTAAAGGCAACTATGACGTTCAAGTAACGATTAAACGTAAGGATGAAATTGGACTACTCGCTTCAAACTTTAATCTGATGACGAATAAATTAAACAATCTAGAAGAAATGAGAAGTGAATTTGTGTCAAATGTTTCTCATGAAATTCAATCACCGTTAACATCGATTAAGGGTTTTGCAAAGGTTTTAAGAAATAAGCAGTTAGCTGAAGAGAAAAAGGAACATTATTTATCCATTATTGAAGAAGAGAGTGAACGTCTTTCTATGATGAGTGAAAGATTATTAAAGCTAGCTTCATTAGATTCTGAGCAACACCCATTCCAGCTAACGACTTACAAATTAGATGAACAAATTCGAAAAATTATTTTGGCATTAGAGCCACATTGGGAAAGTAAAAAGCTTCAATTAGTTTTAAATTTACCACAAACAGAAATAGTAGCAGATCGTTTACTACTTGAACAAGTATGGATTAATTTACTTCAAAATGCGATTAAGTTCTCAAGTATAGCTGGGTATATTAAAGTAGATGTTTTAGAACTAGATCATACTATTCACGTCTTCATAAGCGATAGTGGGCTAGGAATAAGTCAAGATGATATTGATCGGATATTTGAACGCTTTTATCAAGCTGACCGTTCTAGAAATAAAAAAGGAACCGGGCTTGGGCTTTCGATTGTACAAAAAATTATTGAAATACATCATGGGAAAATAGAAGTTGAAAGTGTTGTTGGAAAAGGAACTAGCTTTACGATTATCCTTCCGAAAAACTTGTAAACTTAAAAAGTTCAAATTATGTTCTTAATTGTTCATATTCTGTTCATATAGATTTGATAAACTAATCACGTATTAGAATTGTAACGAATCGAAAGGGGAAATAGATACATTATGTTTGCAGGCTTAACGAAATTAAGTTTGAAGAACACAATATCAGTTATTATATTAAGTGTTCTTGTTTTGATAGGGGGAATATATTCTGCCCAAAAAATACAAATTGAAACATTTCCTGATGTTTCATTTCCAGCTGTTGCAGTACAGGTAGTATACCCTGGTGCATCATCTGAGGATATAGAAACTGAGGTCACTAAACCAATCGAATCAGGTTTAATGAAGCTTGAAAACTATGATCAGTTAACAAGTACTTCAAGTGAAAATATGGCTTCAATCTTTATGATTTATCCTTTTGGAACGGATATGGATAAAATTGAAAAAGACGTTGATAATGTAATCAATAAAACAAAGTTACCTGATAAAGCAGAAGCGACAGTTCAACGTATTGCGATGGATTCTGCTCCTATTTATCAAGTTGCAATTGCAAATAACGGTCAAGTAAAAGATTTACAACAATCAATAGAAAAAGATTTACTTCCTCAAATTAAAAAAATCACTGGTGTTAGTGATGTAAGTCTTCAAGGAACAAAGGATGAAGAAATTCAAATTGTTGTAGATAATAAAAAAGCAGAAGAAAAAGGGATATCTTTAGATACAATTAAAACGGCAATTCAAGGTCTAGATTATGCAGTGCCATTAGGATCTGTTGAGAATAATGGAAAAACAGTTTCTGTTCGAATGAAAGGTACATTAAACTCAGTCGATCAAATCAAAAAAACAGTTTTATCTAGTGCAGCTGCCCAAAGTACACAAATGGGTACGATGACTCAAGGTGCACAACTAGGTAGAGGTGCTGGACAAGCACAAACAGTAACGCCAAAAAATGTTACTGTTGCTGATATTGCAGATGTAAAAGTAGTTTCGGTTCAAGACCAAATTTCTAGATATAATGGTAAAGAAAGTTATATTTTATCAGTTTCTCAAACACAAGATTCAAATACAGCGGATGTAGCAACATCAGTTAAAAAAGAAATTAAATCATTTAAGAAAGACAATAATGTAGAAACGCATGTCATTATGGATAACGGTAAAGAAATCGAGAAATCCGTTAGTTCTTTAATTAAAGAAGGTCTATTAGGTGCGTTATTTACAGTAGTCGTTATTCTGTTATTCTTAAGAAACATTAGAGCGACAATCATTTCAATTTTATCATTACCAATTTCAATCTTTGCAACAATATCAGTATTAAATTCATTAGGTTATACATTGAACATTATGACTTTAGGTGGTCTAGTTGTTGCAATTGGACGTATTGTTGATGATAGTATCGTTGTAATTGAAAATATATACAGATGGAAACAACAAAAAGGTAATCAATATAAGAAAAAAGAGATGGCATTATATGCAACTAAAGAAGTAATTGGTGCCATTGCATCATCTACATTTGCTACAGTAGTAGTATTTTTACCTTTAGCATTTGTAAGTGGTATTATTGGAGAATTCTTTAGACCATTTGCTATTTCAGTAGTCGTTTCGATTTTAACTTCTCTAATTGTTGCGATCATTTTAATTCCAACATTAGGAGCAAAATTCTTATCAAAACCGTTAAAAGAACACAGTAATGATACTCGTTTTATGAGAGGTTACGAAAAGTTACTTCGTTCGGCATTAAAACGTAAATGGATTGTTATCTTATTATCTATCGTTTTATTAGCTGGTTCATTATCGATGATTCCTTTATTAGGATTCTCGTTCTTACCTGGTAGTGTAAATAAAACACTTCAAGTGACAGCAACTCTTCCATCAAATAGTACGGTGGATCAATCAAATGTAGTAGCTAAAGAATTAGAAAAATACTTTGCAAATTCAGACAAAATTGACAGTGTACAAGCTACTGTTGGTGGTAAACGTGACTTTATGATGAATATGGATGGTGGCAAAAATAAAGCAATCTTCCAAATCAATCTAAAAGACGGAAAGAACATGGATAAAGAACTTTCAAAAATCAATAAAGAAGTTCCTTCAATTGTTGATGCGAAAGTAAAAGGTACAACAATTACAGCAAAAGAACTTTCTCAAAATGGTCCTCCAACAGGGAACAATATTGATGTAAATTTATATTCTGCAAACTTTAATGATTTAAAAGATGCAGCTTCAAAAATTGAAAAAGAATTAAATAGTGATGATCGTCTGAAAAATGTTTCTAATAATTTAAAAGATGTACAACCTAAATTAGAAATTACATTAAACGATAAAGCACGCGATGAAAATATCTCAATGTTCCAAGTTATGGGAGCTATTAATGAAAAAATTAACGACGTTGAAATCGGTGATTACGATTTAAACGGCGAAACAAATAAGCTTACTGTAGGTTATAAAACTAAAGCAACTTCAAAAGAAGATATTGAAAAAATTAAGTTTATGACTGCAACAGGTCCGAAAGAAATTAAAGACTATGTAACTATTTCTAAAAAGGATGCACCAGTTTCAATCAACCATGATGATGGAAAAATGTTTGCATCAGTAAGCGCAGAAGTAAAAGGTAAAGATACTGCAGCAATTACAAAAGATGTAACTAGTCATTTAAATAAAATTGATTTACCAAAAAGCGTCGATATGAAAATTGGCGGCGGTTTAGATATGATTTCAGATGGATTTAGCAGTTTAGGAATAGCGATGGTAGTTGCTGTCGGATTAGTATTCTTAATCATGAGCATGACATTTGGTGGGTTAAGAACACCGTTTGTTATTTTAACTTCTTTAATCTTCGTACCAGTCGGAGCTTTCTTAGCGCTATTTATTGGTAAGCAAACACTTTCAATGAGTGCAATGATCGGACTATTAATGTTGATCGGTATAGTAGTAACAAATGCGGTTGTATTATTAGACCGAGTTGAACATAACCGTAAAAATGGATTAGAGGTAACTGACGCATTAATTGAGGCTTCAAAGACAAGATTACGTCCAATCCTAATGACAGCATTAGCGACAATTCTTGCTTTAGTACCAATGGCCCTTTCAAATTCAACATCAGGCTTAATTTCGAAAGGATTAGCAGTAACTGTAATTGGTGGTTTAACAACTTCAACATTCTTAACACTAATCATCATTCCAGTTATTTATAAATTAGTAAGCAAAAAGAAAAAGATTGAAGAATAATTGAAGAAGAGTGCCTCACACATATAGTGGGGCACTCTTTTGTATTTAAACTAAAAAACAGGCTGTCTTATAAGACAACCTTTAGGGAAATACCTTACTAATTCCACCCTTTTGAAGCGTATCAGAGTTAATCATAAAAAGTACCATTTATTAATAATACGATATCTCCTATTGCTCCAATACATGCGAATCAAGTCAAAAACAAATCAATACCACCTCAACAAAAAAAACGCCAATTTTTCTGTAATTTAATGGAAAAGGTGGTATTTTTTAAGTGCAATGAAGTTTCAAATGCAAGAAACATGGGTGTGTAGTAGAATTGATAGTACTGGAGGGGGATTATGAAAGAATCTATATATGTGGAAACCGAAAAAAAATTGAAATTGAATTTTGGAATTTTAAAAAAAGACATTGTACTTACCATATCACTCTTGTTAGCAATTGTAAGTTGTTTATTCCATCCACCAAAACTAGAATATATAAATTTTAAAGTATTAGTTAGTTTATTTAATCTTATGCTCGTAGTTAAGGCTCTGGAAGAACTTAAGTTATTGGATAAGTTCGCCATTTCTATACTGAGTAAATGTCATAATAGTAAAAGTGTTTCAGCGATCCTAATTTTATTATGCTTTTTTAGTTCCATGCTTGTAACGAATGATGTGGCATTAATAACATTTGTACCATTAACACTTATAATTAGTAGGATTATAGAAACTTCTATGTTAGATACTATTATATTAGAGACAATTGCGGCTAACATCGGAAGCAGCCTAACTCCAATGGGAAATCCTCAAAATCTTTTCATATTTACTTACTATGGAATAAGGCCAATACAATTTTTTACAACAATTATTCTATTAGTGGTGCTAGGAATTGTTCTGTTATTCTTTTTTAATCAGAGATTAAATAGTAAAAAATTGGAAATGGATCTTCCATATATTCCTATAAAAAATAAAAAAAAGGCAACATTATGGGGAATACTATTTGGCATTATATCTGTATCCATACTAGGTTTTTTAAGCTACAAACTTGCGTTCATCATCGCACTTTCAACCGCATGTATACTTGATATAAAATTATTGAAGAAAATTGATTATTTATTGCTTCTTACTTTTATCTGTTTTTTTATATTTATAGGAAACATATCGGAATTAAATGTAGTACACACATTTGCCAGCGAAAATCTCAAAAGTCCCACATCAATCTTTTTCAGTTCCATCATTTTAAGCCAACTAATAAGCAATGTACCAGCTGCGATCTTTTTATCAAAATTCTCGGTGAATTGGCAGCCTTTATTAGTAGGTGTGAATTTAGGTGGACTTGGTACGATTGTTGCTTCCCTTGCAAGTGTAATTTCATTTAAATTTTTTATAAAGAGAGATCCACAAAAAAGTAAAATGTACCTTATAAGGTTTAGCTTTTATAACTTTTCGATTTTAGCTCTTTTAACTCTTGTTTATTATTTTGCGATGAAATATCAAAATTTCTTTTAATGCAAATTTATAACAGTCTACTTCAACAGAACCAAAAATAAAAAAAGAGCTTAGGCACAAACGCTACCTAAGCTCCATTTATTATTTAGGTTCATAATCAAAATGTAATTCATTATTTTCATTTACAATTACACTTAAATTATAATCTTTAAAATACCATAAATCTGTTTCGTTTATAAAATAGACTACGTTATCAACCGTAATTGATTCCCCGATGTCCACAGGCTGTTCTTTTGTAACACCTAAAGAATAACCTTTATGTATTGTACTATTTCCCCCGTATCGCGCGAAAAAACGAATTGTATCTCCTTCTTTTACATTCATCTCATCTTGAAACCATTTTAATGCATCTTCGGAAATTTTAATTTTCATTGTAACCGACCTTTCTTTATCTTATAAAAATATTATAGTATGAATGTGAAAAACTATACAGAAAAGTGATGTTAAGTGCAAAAAGTGTAACTAGAATAAAGAAGAAAACCTAGATCAAACAGGCTTTCTTCTATATTTAAGACGAGCGTATTAGATAAATCTATCTTATTTTTTGAAAAAAGATAGGATGCTGTTTTTAAATAAAATAAATAGTGAAACGACGACGAATCCATAGTAGACGATTTGTTCAACTAGTGGTGTAGCATCAATAAAGGAGAATAGACCTTCAGAGAATACTTTACCGCCAAAGAAAATTAATAGAATACCCAGCAAAGTAAAAATCACTTTAATATTTAAATTAATTGTAGTTTTGATAAATAAATATGCAATTAAAATAGCTGCAATAATTCCTAAAAAAATAGAAATCATACCAACGAAGGCGATTGTATGTGCATTTGATAAAACAAACAGAACTAGCTCTAAGCCTTCGCGAATCACAAATACGCTTGCCATGAAAAATAATGAAATACTACTATCTATAATTTTAAATTCTGATTTTAGTTTATCTGAAATATTCATGCTACTTTGACTACTTAACCAGTAAATAAAATAGAAGATTAGCAATGCTGCAATTAATTGGATTACACCTTCAATAGTATGTTCAACATTTCCATTTAGTTCACTGAATGTTGTAAATAAGAAAAATCCAGCAAAAATACTAACTACTACTCCAAGTATTGTTCCGTAGACTACTGACTTAATTAAATGCTCTTTTTTACTCTGAATTAATGCAATGAATAAGTATCCGATTACTAAGGAAACCTCAAGGCCTTCTCGTAAAGCTATTAAAAAATTAGCATTCAATTCACTATCATCCTCCCAATTATATTTAAATCTACTAACTAGATTATTCTTTAATAGAAGAATGGATACTATTTTATTAATAAATAGGCATAATAAGTTGTGTGGTAAAATTAATATAAAATAGCCCAAAATGTAAATATTAGAAGGGGAAAAAATGGAATCTTTTACAAGTAGAGCGATTGAAATTATTAAAAATATACCACCAGGAAAAGTAATGACATATGGCCAAGTTGCAAAATTGGCCGGAAGTCCAAGAGGAGCTAGGCAGGTTGTAAGAATCTTACACTCGATGGGTCAAAAATACCAATTGCCATGGCATAGAGTTATAAATGCTAAAGGTGAAATAGGAATTCAAGATGAAGAAGGATTTTTAAGACAAAAGCAGTTCCTCCAAAATGAAGGGGTTAAATTTACGAGCGAGAGAACAATTAACCTGAAGGAATATCAAGTAAATGTAGTTCTTGAGAAAGAAGATGTGGATTTAATTTAGGATCTAAGGAAAAGGCTAATTCTAACTAGATAGATTTAGAACGAAATTACTACTCAAAATTCATTAATAAATGGATTTTGGGTATTTTTTTTTCAAAAATGACTATAATTAAAACATTGTTACGCATAATATTGTTGTGAAATTGTTTAAATGTTGTATCGAAAGTGTTACGATGGAACACTTTACAATAAAACATTGTTTTGTTATACTCGTGTCAGGAGGAATGTCATATGGGTGAAGAATTAATTTCCAAAAAAGATTTACTACAACTTACAGGCATATCGTACGGACAGCTTTATCGTTGGAAAAGGAAAAACATCATTCCGGAAGAGTGGTTTATGAAAAAATCAAGCTTTACTGGACAGGAAACGTTTTTTCCAAAACAGAGAATTTTGGATCGGATTGAAAAAATAAAAGAGTTGAAGGATGATCAATCATTAGATGATATTGCTAGAGTGTTTTCAGTCAATGAAGAAATCGTTTCTGATCGTGGGAATGCTACTATATTTTTGGAGCAAATCCCTAAACAAGTCGTACAAATATATCAATCACTTTTTCCAAATACTAAATTAGAGCATTTAGGTACGGTTCAACTATGTTCGTTACTTTTTGTAAACGAGTGGCTTTCAAATGGTAGTGTAACAATAGAAGAAATAAAACAATTTTTAAATTTGGTTGAGACGCATAAAAACCAAATTAACTTGGATGAAGCGACTGTCATTTATATTCGAAAATTTGGTATGGGTACATGGATTATTGGAAATCAACATGAGACGTTTGTTGATCAAAAGGATTCGATCTTAATCAATGTTACTCTCTCGAACTATTTAAATAAATCGATTAAATAAATTATGGAGGAGAGATTATAGTGAGCGTTCAATCAAAGCAGAATGCAATTATTAACGGTTCTGGAACAATTGGTACTGGCAAATATGATGACGTTAGAATAAGTGGAAGCGGACGTATACTTGGTGATATTTTTTGTCATGAAGTGAAAGTAAGTGGCTCAGCAAAATTCAATGGAAAAGTCGAAACTGATTATTTTAATTGCAGTGGGAGCGCTAAATGTTTAAGTGATGTTGATGCAAAAAAAATGAGTGTCAGTGGCTCGGCTTCGATTGATGGAAAAGTTTCTGGTGGAGATGTAAATGTTAGCGGTAGCTTTAAAACAAAGGGCGACTTAAATGTTCAAAGTATTAATGTTTCAGGCTCAATGAAAACGACAGGAATAGTGAAAGCTGAAGTAATTACTGTAAAAGGGTCACTTTCTACAGAAAAAGGATCTGAATGTGAAGTATTTACAGCTAAAGGTCACTTATCAATGAATGGTTTATTAAATGCTGAAAATGTAAAAATTACCCATGGGGGATTTGGCTATTTACCTCATAATGGATTTAGCTATATACCTGAAATTGGTGGAGAAACAATTGAAATTAGTCGATTTGATGACAATAATATATTTTCACGTGTTTTTACTAAACTTTTTAACAATCGATTGAACTTCAAATCAGATGTAATTGAGGGAAGTGCTGTAAAGATTGACTATACGACAGCGAGTGTAGTACGAGGCGATGCTGTAACAATTGGACCAAAGTGTGTAATTGACCTAGTTGAATATACAGAAGATGTTCAAATTCATCCTTCAGCAAAGGTAAAGGATGTAAAGAAATTAGAACTATAAGCGGCTTAAGGGATATCCTAAGTTGCTTTTTTTTTGCTTTTTGGGAAAACGGTTTTTGAATAAGGCAGCATAAGGGAGTTAAAATAGGAAGTTCTAATAAAGTGTAAGCTGGCTATTAATTTCAGTTATTGAACTATAGTTAGTTGAATGTTAAGATAATAATGTGCAAACGGTTGCAATGATATTGTACTTAATTTTTTTGAAGGCTTCTAATATAGTCGATAATGAAAACGCTTTTATGTATTTGGAGGAGAGAGATTATGACAAATCAAAGTTGGTGGAAGGAAGCGGTTGCTTACCAAATTTATCCACGTAGCTTTATGGATTCAAATGGTGATGGAATTGGTGATTTAAGAGGTGTAATTTCGAAATTAGATTATTTAAAAGAACTCGGTATAGATGTAATTTGGATTTGTCCTTTTTACAAATCACCAAATGATGATAATGGTTACGATATCTCAGACTATCAGGACATTATGGATGAGTTTGGCACAATGGCTGATTTTGATGAGTTATTAGAGAATGTTCACGAAAGAGGAATGAAGTTAATTTTAGATTTAGTAGTCAATCATACAAGTGATGAGCATCCTTGGTTTTTAGAATCTAAAAAATCGAAAGATAATCCATATAGAGACTACTATATTTGGAGAGAAGGAAAAAAATCAGGCCATGAGCCAAATAACTGGGAAAGTATTTTCGGTGGTTCTGCATGGGAATATGACGAAGCAACGGATGAATATTTCTTACACTTATTCTCAAAAAAGCAGCCTGATTTAAATTGGGAGAACAAAGAAGTAAGACAAAAAGTATATGACATGATTAATTGGTGGTTAGATAAAGGAATCGACGGTTTCCGAGTAGACGCGATCAGTCATATAAGAAAACGACCAGGTTTTCCAGATATGCCTAATCCAAAGAAAGAGAAGTATGTTGCAAGCTTTGATATGCACATGAATCAAGAAGGAATTCACAAATATTTGGATGAACTAAAACGTGAAACATTTGATAAATATGACATCATGACAGTTGGTGAAGCAAACGGTGTAACAACGAAAGATGCACACCTATGGGTTGGAGAAAAAGAAGGTAAGTTCAATATGATTTTCCAATTCGAAAGTTTAGATCTTTGGAAGAAAACCGATGAATCTGAAACTTCGATCGCTGATTTAAAAGAAGTACTTACTAAATGGCAAACTGGGTTAGAAGGATATGGATGGAATGCATTATTTATAGAGAACCATGATATACCTAGAGCAGTCAGTACATTAGGAAACGATGATGAAGCATTTTGGAAAATTTCAGCAAAAGCTATTGGAGTAATGTATTTCTTTATGCAAGGAACACCATTCATTTACCAAGGGCAAGAAATTGGAATGACAAATGTTCATTACACATCAATCAACGATTATAATGATGTAAGTGCAAAAAATATGTATAATACAATGATTGAAAATGGTTCAACTGAACAAGATGTTCTGGACATTTTATGGAAAACAGGCCGTGATAATTCTCGCACACCTATGCAATGGAACAGTACAAAGAATGCTGGATTTACAACGGGTAAACCTTGGCTTAAAACGAATGATAACTTTAATGAAATCAACGTTGAAATCCAAGAAAAAGATGCAGACTCTATTTTATCATTCTATAAAAAGATGATTACATTACGCAAAGAAAATAAAGCACTAGTTTATGCTCCGTATGAATATTTAGACGTTAAAAATGAACCTGTTTATGCATACACTCGAAATGGTGAAAAAGAAACATTCTTAGTGATTACTAATTTATCATCAGAGAAACAAACATTTACTTTACCGAAAGAACTTACGAAAAAGAATGCACAATTAAGCTTAACGAACATTGAATTAACAGATCATCAATTAGTTGAAAATATGGAATTTAAACCTTTTGAAGCTAGAGTTTATCGCTTAATTTAATTTTTTTATATGGTATTTACTGAACAGATTGTCACATGACAGTCTGTTTTCACTTTGTACAGGATGATTGCTTTCCATGGGGGAAATCTGTGGAAGTGTAAATAAAAAAGCTGAAACTGCAATTAAATCTCAAAAAGTGCAAATAAAATGGCCAGAACTGCAATTAAATTTGGCAAATCTTCAAATAAAATAGTCAAAGCTGCAATATAAACTATGAAAACCGCAAATAGGGCTACGAAACAAGATTTTACCGTAAAAATTAAGTAAGACCAGCCCTATGCAATGGGGCAATGGATGTTCGAATTTCTCAATATCCTAAAAAATGGCTGTCGAATGATAGTCATTTTTTGCTGCATATTTTTGGCAAAAACCTACAAGGTTTTATAGTATTACAAACACTTCGACAATTTGTAACACTCCTGTAATGGCTTTCAAAATTATATTTTGTTAGACTTACATTATCAATGAAGGGGGAGAAAAGAGATGAAAAAGCAAGTCCTTATAGCTTTCGTATGCTTACTGAGCATGGTATTTTTTACGACTAAATCACAAGCAGCATCTACATATAACCCATACTCAAAGAAAAATCAGGTAACAAAAATCGCTAAACAATATACTGGAGTGCCATATCGTTTTGGTGGTACATCTACTAAAGGTTTTGACTGTTCAGGTTACGTAGGGTATGTATACAAAAAAGTCGGTACTACATTACCTCGAACTGCTTCGTCGATGTATACTGTCAGCTCAATTGTTAAAAAGCCTGTTCCTGGTGATTTAGTTTTCTTCAAAAATACATACAAAAAAGGTATTAGCCATGTAGGAATTTTCATGGGAAATAATACATTTATTTCAGCGACTTCAAGTAAGGGAGTAGCTGTAGTAAGTCTTTCTAATACATATTGGAAACCAAAATTCGCTGGCTCAGGTAGCGTAATTAAATAAACATAATAATAAATGCAATTTACTTTTCTTAAGAATGGTAGATTGCTTTTTTTTTGCACTTTTTTAGGAATAAAATATAAGTGCAACTACGTCTTTGCCTCCACCTATCGCTGAGTTTTCTTTATCTTTCATAAAGTTTTCATTTTTAATAAATAAGTAGATTATGATCGAATGATATAATGACCCTTAACTAAACTAGTTACATGACTTTAAGGGAGTTGGTAATTATAGCAATAGTCTACTTTACTTTTTTTGTTTTTGGTTTAGTATTTGGTTCTTTTTTTAATGTTGTCGGGTTAAGAGTTCCAAGTGGGAAATCGATTATTTCACCAGGTTCCTCATGTTCAAATTGTGGACATAAATTGAGATCTCTAGAATTAATACCTGTATTTTCTTTTTTAATCCAAAGAGGGAAATGTCGAAGTTGTGGTAGTCTTATTTCCAAACAATATTTATTAGTTGAAATACTAACAGGTATGTTATTTGTTTTTTCCATCTATGAAACTGGTTTTCATAAAGAGTTAATGATTGCTCTTTCGATAATATCTTTATTAGTTATTATTGTTGTTTCGGATGTGAACTATATGATTATCCCTAATCGTATTCTACTAATCTTTTTATTTATTTTTAGTTTTGAACGAATCTTAATTCCATTGGATCCTTGGTGGAGTAGTATAGTAGGAGCAATAGGAGCATTCGTGGTTTTGCTTCTAATTAATCTGATTAGTAAAGGTGGTATGGGAGGAGGAGACATAAAGTTATTTAGTGTGCTAGGCATAATTTTAGGCTGGAAATTAACTCTCATTGCATTTATAATTGCATGTTTTTCAGGCAGTATTTACGGATTAGTCGTAATATTGTCCGGAAAATTAAAGCAACGAAATCCGATTCCTTTTGGTCCATTCATCGCAATGGGTGGAGTAGTAAGTTATTTTTACAGTGAAAATCTATTAGAATTTTACGATATAATTTTTTGTTAAGCTGATAAATAAAAAGGCTATTTAATTGAAAAATTCTTTCAACTAAATAACCAGTACTTTTTCTTATGAGAATAGTTTTTCTTCTACACTATTAATAACCGAATTCCAGTATTTTTTGTCTTCAACGAAGTTTGTTCGAATGGCTTTAAAAACAGCAGTTTGTTTTTCTTGGAAATTTGGATCATCTTTATCTGGAAGCTCTTTTTTCATTTCAACTACAATTTCTTCAATCTCCGCAGAACGTGGACCCCAAACATTTACTTCATTCCCTTTTTCATCCATAAAAACAAAAATTGGAATAGAACGAGATTTACCATTAGTTAAATATTGATCCATTAATTCTAGGTTTTCATCACGAATTAGGAATCTAGTATCTATATTTGCTTTTTCCATCATTTTCTGAATAACTGGTACATTAAGTAATGCATCTCCACACCAATCTGCAGTTAAAGTAACAACCTTCCAATGACGATTCTTTAATTGTTCAAGTTTTGCTTGTGTACTTTCAGGAATCGTTACTTCATTATAGATCTTTAGAAGTTCTTCTTTATTTACATTCATTGCTTCCACATATTCTTCAAAAGTCATGCCTTTTTCGAACCAAGAATTTAATGACATTTCCATACACTCCTTTAAAGTTAATAAATAGTATTATACCCCATTCGTCATAAGAAGGAATGCAAAAAGACTTGCAGAATTATTATACAGTATATGTTTTATATGCAGTTTAAGCAGGAGGGAGAAAAATGAGTGCGCCTATTGAAATCTCAAAAAATCGGAAGCGCTTTCCAAAGTGGATTAAAGTTACATCAACTATCGTAATCGTTATCGTCTTAATCGTTGCGGGCACTGGCTTGTATTTAACCAAAAAATCATTACCAAGCATTAAAGGAAATTTAACGATCCGTACGTTAAACCATAAAGTTGAGGTAGTTAGGGATGATAAAGGAGTACCCCATATTAGTGCTAAAAGTTTGCATGACTTGTATGTTGCGCAAGGCTTTGTAACTGCACAAGATCGATTATTTCAAATGGATTTAAGCAGGAGGCAAGCGTCCGGACAATTAAGTGAAATAATTGGTGATGCAACAGTGGAGCGCGACTCATATTTTCGAACGCTTGGTTTAAGAAGAGCTGCTGAAGCTTCTTATAGCAAATACGATAAAAATGGACAAAATGTATTAAATTGGTATGCAGAAGGCGTAAATGCGTACATAAAATACGCAATAAAAGAAAATAAACTAGCAGTTGAATTTAAAATTTTAAAATATAAACCAACTGAATGGTCAGCAATTGACTCACTAGTAATTGGTAAATATATGGCATTTGATTTAGGCGGTCACTGGAATGAACAAGCATTTCGTTATTATGCTATGAATAAATTTCCAAAGGATAAGGCTTTGGAGCTATTCCCAGCTAATAATGATATAGATCCGTATATTATTCCAAGTAATACTTCAAAAATAGACGTAGAAAAGAGCTTTGCAAGTGCAGTTATTCCCCCAGTTTGGAATGGTAGTAATGATTGGGTTGTGAGTGGTTCTAAAACTAAGTCCGGTAAAGCGTTATTGGCAGATGATCCTCATTTAGGATTGGCGACACCGGCAATTTGGTATGAAACTCAATTAAAATCTGGTGATATGAATGTAAGTGGTGTAATTTTTGCAGGGGTGCCGGGAATCATCGTTGGTCATAATGAACATATTGCCTGGGGAGTAACAAACGTAGGACCAGATGTACAAGATTTATATATTGAAAAACGAAATCCAAATAAATCAGACGAATTTTTATATGATGGCCAATGGGAAAAGGCAAAGGTTATAAATGAAACGATCAAAATTAAAGGTAAAAAGAATAAAGTTTTACCTGTTATGATTACGAGACATGGTCCAGTGATCTCGGAATTTGCGAGTGATGCTGGAAAAGATACTGTATTCTCTTTACAATGGACAGCACTACAACCAACAACAGAGCTAGAAGCCGTTTTAAAGTTTGATGTTGCAAAGGATTGGAATTCGTTTAAAGAAGGATTAGCTTTATTTGAAGCTCCTGCTCAAAATTTCGTATTTGCATCGGATGACGGAACAATTGCCTACCGAGCGAATGGGAAAATTCCAATCCGTAAAAAAGGTGATGGGCTAATGCCAGTCCCAGGTTGGACTAGTGATTATGGTTGGAAAGGATACATTCCATACGATGAACTACCAACAATCGTTAACCCAAAGGAAGGCTTTATTTCATCTGCAAATAATAAAGTAGTGGATGATTCATATCCATACCATATTTCAAATTCATGGGCACAGCCTTACCGTCAATTACGCATTCAGGAAGTATTAAAAAAGAATGACAAACTGACTGTTAAAGATATGCAAAAGCTACAAATGGACGAAATGAACTTACAGGCGAAGGAGCATGCACCGAAGTTTATTAAGTCAATAAAACAAAATAAAGATCAATTATCATCTGTTGAAAAATCAGCTTTAAAGGAACTTGAAAAATGGAATTTTATAGATGATAAAGATGAAGCTTCACCTCTCATATTCCAATTGTGGATGACTGAAATAAATAAAGCATTGTTCGATCAACAAATTTCAAACGATATGATGGATTTATTTGGAGACCGCAAAGTCGTAGTCGATCAATTGCTACGTGACAGCTTAAATGGGAAAAAAGTAATCTGGGTTGATGAACAAGGCGGAATTGATAAACTTTTATTAAAAACCTTCAAATCAACAATTAAAAATATTAGCAAAACAGACGGTGAAAATGCAGCTAAGTGGAAATGGGGGGATCACCATAAAGTTGCTTTCGAACACCCATTATCTAGTATTAAAATCTTAAGCTATTTCTTTAATGCAAGAGATCCAATCCCAGTAGGAGGCAGCTCAACTACAGTTAAAGCAGCAGGATATGATGACCAAGGAATCGTAGACCATGGTGCATCATGGAGAACTGTTGTAGACTTTGCAGATTTAAGTAAATCAGTAAACGTAGTTGGACCAGGACAATCCGGAAACCTCGGAAGCAAATGGTATAGTGATCAAATGGAAGATTGGGCAAAAGGAACATATCATACTACATCTTTGAAAAGTGTTGAAGGTGTTAAAGAAATATTTGTACCGGGAAAAACAAAAAAGAAGTAAGAAGGAAGTATAGAGGACAGACCTTTATGGGGTCTGTTTTTTTGTTTGAGAAGTGAGAATGTAGTGATTTATATAGCATTTTTTAATGAAACCAACCAATAATTTGAAAAATTGAATAAGAAGGGTGGAAACGAATTAATTTTATGAGATGAGCGGGGAATTTGAGTATTATAATTGCGATTCTCAGAATTTAATTGCGATTTCTGGAATTTAATTGCGATACCCGCAATTAAATTGCGGTACCCGAAATTTAATTGCGATTC
>NZ_NUQC01000016.1:0-82607 GCF_002585125.1 Bacillus sp. AFS029533
AGCAGGAGCGACAGGCCCAGTAGGAGCAACAGGTCCAGCAGGAGCAACAGGAGGTGGCTTATCAGAATTCGCATACATCTTCAATCTAACTCCTCAGACGGTTGCAGTAGAGGCAGATGTCATTTTTGATTCAAATGGAATAATGACAAGTGGAATTACACATACCCCTAGTACGTCTCAAATTGCAATTATTACTCCGGGGATTTACGAAGTTACTTTCTCCGTGTCAGGTACAGAATCGAACCAATTTGCACTATTTGTAAATGGCTTGCCGGTTGCAGGTACAATCTATGGTTCAGGTGCTGGTACTCAGCAAAACAACGGGCAAGCTATAATAGCTTTTGCAGCTGCTGATGTGCTTACTCTTAGAAACCATTCTTCTGCTTCAGCTGTTGGACTTGCAACTGTAATTGGAGGAACCCAAGCGAACGTAAACGCTTCTATTGTCATAAAAAAATTAAATTAGTTTCAAATAGATTAGTATTTTTATGTAGCATTAACTCTTTAACTAATAATACGAAATAAAAAATCTCCTGTAGAAGGAGATTTTTTACGTTCAAGTTGCAAAAAGATTTTTTATTCAACAATTAAAAAGTTGAAACAAGATCATATAATTCTTCTTCAACTAAACCAGCAGCTAATAGTTTGTCAATAATTTTCAATAAAAAAATTATGTGACTCATATTATACTATTTTTGACATCCTAAACTTTACTTATTACCGAATTTATTTAAACTATTTACTAAAAATCGAATTCAATTAATGTTGCTTTTATAATAACTATCCTTGTACAATTAAATGTTTTCAAAATATAAAAGATAGCATCTGGATCGAGCATATTTATATTTATGAAAATAGAAATGATATGAAAAAATACATTAATTTGATCAATTTTAAACATAATGTTTCGTTTCTCAAAAAATAGTTGAATAAGATATAAATTTAGAAAATTATCCTAGTCGTATCAATGTATGCTTTAATTCCGAATCCGACAACTAACCTCGTCAGCATATAAAGAAGGGGTTTACTTTAGTGTTTTTTTTGATATGTATTTTTTAAAACTGCAAGTACAGTTTATGTAGTGACGTTCGTTTGGAATTTTAAACTTATGAGGCAAAATGAGGAGGATTTTTTATTAATTTAAACTTAAAAAATATTAAATTCTGTGTGCGAAAAAGTGTAATTCAATAGACGTTCAAAAAGGATCTATTATTAAGATCCTTTTTTTGAAAACTATTAATTATTCTTTATCATCATGAGGATACTTGTGTTCACTGTTAATCAATTTCTTTAAATCTCCACGGTAAAAAACATCTTTAAACTCTTGTGGTCGAAACGGAATGATCGGCGCTAAGTACGGAACACCAACCGAGCGTAAGAGAGCCATATAAAGTATCAACAAGAGGAATCCGATTCCCATCGCTGTTAAACCAAAGAAACTACCTATGATTAAAAATAAGAAGCGTAACGAAAAAGCGGCACTAGCCATCCCACCTGTGACAAACAGAAAATTTGTTAGGAAAGCAATCCCTGTAATAATCAAGCTAAGAGGATGTACTAGTTTGGCATCAACAGCCGTCGTGCTAATCACCATTGTACCTACCAAAGAAACCACAATAATCATATCGGATTGAATCCGGAAGGCCGCTAAGATTAATATACTTATAATGAGTATCATTAGAGTCATTTCTAGAAATAATGGGAGGATGGTATCGGAATGTGTAAAATACGTTTTAGCAAATTTTGCAGGAACCCAATTTTTATGAAATTTAGCGACTGCAACATACATTCCTGGCAAGAAGACGGATAAAAAGTAACTAAAGAATAAGATCAATCGATTAGTGAGCTTACCAGTTTTTGAGTAGTATTCATTCGGTTGCGCCATAAACTGAACGAATAAAGATGGAGCGATGGAAGCTTGTGGTGTACCATCGACTAAAACGGCAATTCGTCCTTCATATAAAGCAGCAGCTACAATATCCGGCATCTCCGTATTGAAAATAAGGGGAAAGATTGTTTTCTTCTTTCCTTCCAAAACATCTTCAACAACTCTCGATTCCAAAACGTATTCCACATCTAATGTATCGATGCGCTTTCGTATATTTTCTAATGCTTGTTGATCCACTTTATTGTTTAGGTAGACGATTGAAAGATCTGTTTTAGCAAATTTTCCTAGTTGTTTCATTTCCACAACTAAATCAGGTGACTTAATAAAACTCCGAATTAAATTCAAGTTCACTTTTAATTGTTCTGACAGACCAATCATCGGACCAGCTGGTGAACGTTGTCGGCTACTTTGTTCAACCGAACGTTGTTGCCATTGGGTCGTTTCTGCGATAATTCCACTGTCATATCCGTCGACTAAGATCAGTGTTCGACCTCGGACAATTCCACCCAGTGCATCCTCGAAAGATGAAACGATTTCAACTGAAGAAGCTCGAATATGTCTTGAGGCTAAATTGTCGATAAATGGTCCGGTATCGTTTTTTTTGATATTCTGAAATAAAAATAACGGGGTAATAATAAAGTCCCGAATCACATCAGCATTCACGAGATCATCAAGGTAGAGGAGTGCTACGTCAAATGACTTGGTTTCACCAATACGAATCGTTCGAACAACTAACTCCGTTGTATGATGTAATTGTTCTTTAATTATTTCAACGTTTTTATGAAAACTATTTGTAAAATCAGCCTGTGCATTATTCAAATTCTATTCACCTCTAAGCATTCAATGTTAATAATTACCAATATTTAGTATGTGCTAAGATGATTTAAACATTCACAATTGAGGTAAGGGATTATACTTATGTAAACTAGGGATAAGCAATTTACATATTTCCATTAACAATTGATAGGATTCCATATTGAACTAATATGGAAGAACGATATAAATTTCCATTCAACGTGGAGATCCTGTGGTTCATGGATGGCTAACGCATACGTTAGTTACATTACTCGTGGGAGGCTGTTCTTTCAATTAACTCCTGTTTCACTATTTTGCAGTATATTTACAATAAGAAATGAAATAATTTACTGCAGGGCAAGGAAAGCATGTACAATTTTAAATTTAAAATAATAATAGATTGAAAGTTGGATGTTCAGCTACAGAAGTAGTTAATAGAATTTTCAACGCATGATCTTGCTTCTTATAAAAAACAAGCTCTGTAGTCTTTAAAGAAAGTGTATTTTAAAATAGAAATAAGCAACGACTCAATTAGAGCGCTGCTTATTTTTAATTACTATTGATCAGTTGAAGCAATATTATCCAGACAAATTGTTTGTTTTTCGAAATTATTATTAAATTGTAACAAGAATGAATAATATTGAAAACCTAGTTTTTATTTAAGTGAGATTTTGTTTAAAGGCTTTAATAAATTGTTTACTATGTTCGGATAATTTCTTGCCTCTCAATCGAACTATTCCAACGCAAAAGCGTAATGAACGAGGAAACACAAATGGAATTGTAATAATACTACCATTTTGAATACTGCTTATTTTGTTCAAAAATAAATTCATTGTGATAATAATACCCAATCCCTCTAATAGTGCTTCAGAAATAACATTCACGTTGTTTGTTGTAAATAATATATTCATTTCAGGAACATAGTTAATAAGTTCATTTGCATACCCCGCCAAAATAGGATCCTCCGTAAGAATCAAAGATTGATTAGCAAGGTCCTCAACTTGTACTTTTTCTAAATAGGCAAGTGGAGAATTTTTACTGGCACATATTACTGTGCCACCTTCGAGAATCGTTTCAAACTCCAATTCGGGATTAGAAGCCACCATTTCGTCTGTAAATATTGTAATACCGAAATCAATCTTTTCCGTTTTTATGTCGGACAAAATTGAATTAGGTTTTTTTTCAAAAACTTCTACTTGGCTATAGGGATAGTTTTTTTTATATGTAACAAGCGTGCTAGGAATAATTAACATTGCGTTAGGACTGACAGATAATGTTATATTAACTTTTTCTGGATAAAGCTTCTGATATGCAAAAATGGAAATATCGTTGACTTTAAGCATAATTTCCTGCGCTTTACTTGCAATAATTTTTCCTTCTTCTGTAAGCTCAGCACCCAACCTCGAACGTGTAAAAATCTTTATTTGAAGTTCCATTTCTAGATTAGTAATGGCTTTACTAATACCAGAAGGAGAGATATGAAGATTCTCAGCAGCTTTAATTAATGATTTTGTTTTCGCAACCTCAATTAAGTATTCCATTTGTAATAGATTCATTTCGTCACTCCTTTTTTTTGAAAGTGAAAAAAAGTCAATTAAGCCTCACTATTTTATACTTTATATTAACTTAAAGAGAAAGTATATTAATTTCTAAGAAGTATAAGATTTTTCTGAAAATTAAATTCCAAAATGAATTGTTGTAGTTGTAATTTAACTTCGCTAAAGGATGAACTAACTAATATTTTTTGGAGGTGTAATTTATCGTTTAATTAGATTTCTTAAATTAAATCGAGTTTCTACATTGCTGTGGAGTGTAGAATATTTCGAATTAAAAGTTTTACATAATGAGATATTGATATCTATCTTTAAAATTATTTGGAAATTTGAATTTATAAAATTAATTGATTAGTTGTATCATATGTATCCCCATAAAGGAAAGGTTGTTGTAATTACTGATTGAGAAACTAAATCTATTGTTTTCGTTTTGCAACTATAAAATTCATAAAGTGAGTGATATGAATGGAACTAGAAAAAATATCTGGGTGCTGTTCACCAAGTAAAGAAAAATCAGCTTTTTCTCAATCATTAGGATTAAATATTGTTAAAAGCTGTAAGGGGATTTTTGACAAAAATGCAATTTACATCCAAGGTGGCGAATTTTTAATGGGAACTGATGATCCAGAAGGGTATATGGCGGATGGTGAAGGACCTATACGAAAAGTAAAAGTGGATCCTTTCTATTTAGATGCTTGTACCGTAACAAATTCTCAGTTTGAGGAATTTGTAACTGATACAGGTTACAAAACTGAGGCAGAGATTTATGGTTGGTCCTTTGTTTTTCATTCGCTAGTGTCAATTAAAACACGAATGGCAGTTACTCAATTTGTTAAACAGACTCCTTGGTGGCTAGCGGTTGATGGAGCGAACTGGAGACATCCTGAAGGACCGGATTCAATACTTGAAAATAGAGTCGATCATCCTGTAGTTCATGTATCTTGGAATGATGCTATAGCATATTGCAACTGGGCCGGGAAAAGACTTCCCACCGAAGCAGAATGGGAATTTGCTGCTCGGGGAGGTTTAGTACAAAAAAAATATGCTTGGGGTGATGAATTACATCCGAATGGTCAACATTATGCAAATATTTGGCAGGGGAAATTCCCAAATGAAAATCACGAATTAGATGGTTATAAAGGAACTGCCCCAGCTCGTTCATTTCCACCTAATAATTATGGCCTATATAATGTTTCCGGAAATGTCTGGGAATGGTGTTCTGATTGGTTCAGTCCTACCTATCATGTATATGACACAAAAGAAAATCCCAAAGGTATACCAAACGGAACATCAAAGGTAATACGTGGAGGCTCTTATCTTTGTCACGAATCTTACTGTAATCGTTATCGAGTAGCTGCCCGTAGTTCCAATACACCTGACAGTTCTACAGGAAATATGGGATTTCGTTGTGCTATGGATGCGAAATTAATCACTCGTAAGGAATTTTAATAGTGTTTTTTGACTTCATTTAATGAGTGTTCAATACAAATGCAATTGAAAGTACAAGATTTAAGATGCTCAATGAAAGCTAGATTAACAGATTAATTATTTTTACATTTAAAGGAGACCATAAAAAATGAAAAACAATATTGTATACATAGTCCTTGATGATATGGGTTTTTCTGACCTTGGTTGCTATGGTTCGGAAATTAAGACGCCTAATATTGATCGTTTAGCACAAAATGGATTGAGTTATAATAATTTCCATGTTACGCCTCTTTGTTCTCCGACGAGAGCAAGTTTATTGACTGGACGAAATCATCATTCTGTAGGTATGGGGCTTCTAGCAAATTTCGATTTAGGTCCTGATGTTCCTAACTCACGCGGTAAAATTAGCTCTTCAGCAGGAACAATAGCGGAAATTCTAAAGGAAAATGATTATAGTACCTATGCTGTAGGAAAATGGCATTTAGCACCAATATATGAAGAAACACCGGCTGGTCCTTTTCATAACTGGCCGTTAGGAAAAGGTTTTGAACGGTATTACGGATTTTTAGATGCTTGTGCAGATCAATATACACCTACTTTAGTTTACGATAATCATAATGTGGAGCCTCCAAAAAAGCCCGACTATCATCTTTCTGAGGATCTTGTTGATCATGGAATACAATTTCTTTCTGATCACGCTTCAATTTTCCCAGAAAAACCATTCTTTATGTATCTTGCATTTGGCGCGCAGCATTATCCTCATCAAGTCTCACAAAGTTATATTGATATGTACAAAGGAAAATATTCAAAAGGATGGGATCAAATACGAGAAGAAAGATTGGAACGTCAAAAATTATTAGGAATCGTACCACAAGATACAGTGCTTGCGGAACGTAATCCTGGTGTGAAGGAATGGGATAAACTTAGATCTGAAGAAAAACGTCTCTTCGAAAGATTTCAAGAAACATATGCAGGATTCCTAACTCACACAGATGAACAGATAGGTAGATTCATTGAGTTTCTCGAAACTATTGGACAATTAGACAATACGATGATCGTATTTCTATCTGATAATGGGGCTAGTCAGGAGGGGGAATTTGATGGGTTTTTGGAACCAAATTCTTTTTATAGCGGAATTTCACCGACGGCTGAAAAAATGTTCGATCACATCGATGAAATTGGTGGACCAAATACACAGGCAAACTATCCTCGTGGCTGGGCTCAGGCAAGCAATACACCGTTTAAGTACTATAAACAAACAACATTTGACGGAGGAATTCATGTTCCATTGATTTATCATTTCCCAAATCGAATCAAGGATATTGGAACTGTTCGTAATCAGTTCCATCATGTCATTGATATCACTCCGACAATTTTAGACTTGGCTGGAATAAGTCCACCTAAAGAAATGAAAGGAGTTAAACAAATGCCGTTGCATGGAAAGAGCATGCAGTATACATTTGATGATCAGAAAGTTCAAACGATCCGTGAAACTCAATACTTCCTTATGGCAGCACAGCGAGCGATTTGGCATGACGGCTGGAAGGCGACTTCTTTTCATACGAAAGGAACACCTTTTGAAGATGATCGATGGGAATTGTATAACACGATTGAAGATTTTTCTCAAACAAATAATTTAGCTGAAAAGTTTCCAGAGAAACTGAATGAATTAAAGGAGATCTGGTTTGGCGAAGCTGAAAAATATAATGCACTCCCAATGATTGATAAAACAGTTGAATTATTTTCTTATGTTTTTCCTGATGATAAAGTAAGATATCGAACAGAGTTTACTTACTATCCAAAAATGGGCCATACTCATGCAATACCATCTATACTTAATCGATCTTATAAAATTACAGTACCGATAGATTGTCCGAGTAAAGACAGTAAGGGTGTATTGATTGCGCACGGAAATCAATACAGCGGATATACAATGTATATTCAAAATAACCGTTTATACTATGAGTATAATAATGTGGAGACTGTCTATATCATTGAATCTAATCAAGAAATACCGGTTGGAAAATCAACCGTACGTTTTGAATTTTCGAAAACAAGTCAATTTCAAGGAAAAGGAAGCCTATTTATCGATGATCACCATGTTGGAGAGGTTGATATGCCAAGGACCTTACCATTTATAATTTCAATGGATGGATTAACTGTTGGAAGAGATGCATATTTACCTGTAAGCAAAAACTATGCAGAAATAGGAGACTTCGCGTTTACAGGGAAAATTCAAAAAATCGACTTTGTTTTGCAAAATGATTAGGTTGAAATAAAAGGAAAAGATAGCTAGTCCATACTTTGTTGACTCAATTGAAATGAAAGATTTAATTGAAATACTAAAATTCTTTATTCAAGTGAAGTTAGAGGAGGATGAAAATGAGAAAAGTTCTTATTTTAGTTGAAACAAAAACTGAAAAATTACTTAAAATTTCCTTAGAAGTTTTAGCAGCCGCAAAAAAGATAAGTGATTGTTGTGAATTGAATGTAATTGGATTTGATCGTAACTTACCTCAATTTGCAAAATTATTAGCAAAGCATGGTGCAAATAAATTGTATTTATTGAAGAATAAAAAGCTAAACATCTATATGGTTAATAACTACACACAAGCTTTTCTACAAGTTTGTGATGCTGTTCAACCAGATATAATTCTTGTTCCTAATACAGTAATAGGGGTAGATTTAGCGTTACATATCGAAATGAACAAAGAAGTAGAGCTTGTTACAAATGTGACTGATATTAATTTTAGCGAAGGTGATTTATATTTTACTAGATCTACAACTTTATCTCTTCTAAATGAGTTAAAAAAAGTTGAGTGTGGAATTCCATTAGTAGTTGTGCATAAAGATAGTTTTTCTCCTAAAGAAGTAGGAGGAACAGTTGAAATTGTTGATTTTGCCGTCAACATTAAGGATTTACAACTAACAATTTAATATTTTTCTTTATCTTAAGCTAAATATAATTAGAAGTTTTTGTGTATTAAAAAATAGACATCATTTAGAGACATGAAATACTTATTTTGTTAAAAAGAAAGACAACTCTTAGAAGTTTCCAACGAAGAATTCAATGTTTGATAGTTTCTATAATTGGTATACTTCTTGATTTATAGCTAAATATAGGTTGGAATTTTTTTTAGGAGGGGACATTATGGCTAAAGTATTATCAGAAAGTAAGAATTCATCAAGAAGTTTTTTGAATGAGGAGCACCATATTTTTAGACAAGCATTCGTGAAATTTTTAGAAAAAGAAGCAATCCCTTTTGTAGATCTGTGGGAAGAAGATCATCTTGTACCTCTATCATTTTGGAGAAAAGCAGGAGAAAATGGTTTTTTATGTCCTTGGGTAGATGAAAAATACGGTGGCTTGAATGCGGATTTTGGCTACAGTATCGTAATGGCTGAAGAATTGATTAAAATTGGACTTGGGGCTTCAACTGCAATAGGTCTTCATAATGATATTGTTATGCCATATATTCAAAGTTACGGGAATGAAGAGCAGAAGAAACGATGGTTACCAGGTGCTGTTACCGGCGAATACATGTCTTCAGTTGCAATGACAGAGCCAGGTACAGGTTCAGACCTTTCAGGTATTAAGACAACAGCTGTACGAAAAGGTGATCACTTTGTGATTAATGGTGAAAAAACATTCATTTCAAGTGGGATATTAACAAATCTTATTGTTGTAGCAGTTAAGACAGACCCTAAGGCAGTACCTGGTCATAAAGGGATTAGTCTAATTGTTGTAGAGGAAGGTACCCCTGGATTTAAAAGAGGGAAAAAATTAAATAAGGTTGGTTTACATTCTCAAGATACCGCAGAACTTATTTTCGAAGATGCCATAGTTCCAGTAGAAAATCTTCTAGGGGAAGAGAATAAAGGATTTTATTATTTAATGGAAAAACTTCAGCAGGAAAGATTGATGTGCTCGATAACTGCTGTATACAGTGCTAAACGAATTCTAGATATTACGATGGACTATGTAAAAGAACGTAAAGTATTTGGCAAACCAGTTGGATCATTCCAAAATACACAATTTAAACTTGCAGAGCTTGCAACTGAAATTACGATTGGAAAGACTTTTCTAGATGATTTAATTGTAAAACATATTGCAAAAGAGAATGTTGTTACTGAAGTATCCATGGCAAAATGGTGGACGACAGCATTAGCAAAGAAAGCAGCTTCTGAATGTCTACAATTGCACGGAGGATATGGTTTTATGGAAGAATATGAGATAGCTAGATGGTATAGAGATGTAGCAGTTTTACCTATATTTGCAGGGACAAATGAAATAATGAAGGTAATTATTGCCGACAACATGGGATTATAAGTTAGAAATTATTTAAAATCTTTTTGAAACTGTTTGAATCAAATTACTACTGTTCATTTTTATTTAACAAATAAAATAAAAGGAGAAGTATAAATGATTATTACAAAAGCGCTAATTCGTTCTTCAATCATTTGGCCAAATAAGCTTGCGATTTTAGATGATGATTATCAATTCACGTATAAACAGTTAGCAAATCGGACAGCAAAATTAAAAAGTTGGCTAAAAAAGAACAATGTTAAAAAAGGTGATCGTGTCGGTGTATTAATGCTCAATGATTTCCGATACATAGAGCTATTCTATGCTTGTACTGCGATTGGAGCGATTATTGTTCCATTAAATTATCGTTTATCTCCAGAGGAACTAAAATTTACTTTAAATGATTCAGGAGCTTTACTACTCTTTATTCATAAAGAATTCGAAAAAGTAGTACCTTTTTTACAAATAAATACTCCTTCAATCGAACAATATATTTTGGCAGATGAGGAAATGAAGGATTCAGAATTGCTCTCCTATGAAAATATTATTAAAAATGAACCAGATACGGAACTTGAATATGATGTAACTGATGAGAATAATGTTGCAGGGTTGTTCTATACAGGTGGTACAACAGGCCGTTCAAAGGGGGTTATGCTGACTCATCGTAATATGGTTAGTAATTTTTACCAAACTATTCAGTTTACCGGTTTAGATCATACTTCAACCTATTTACATAGTGCCCCTATGTTTCACTTAGCAGATGCTACCTTTATGATTAATGCAATAATGGTAGGATGCACTCATACTTTTTTAAGAATGTTTACACCTAAATTATTTATAGATAAGGTCCAAAAAAATAACGTGACGGATAGTGTACTTGTGCCAACGATGCTAAATATGGTAGTAAATGATCCTGATTTTAATAGGGAGCATTTAAAATCTTTAAAGAAGATATTATATGGAGCTTCTCCAATGCCATTTGAACTATTGAAAAAAATTCAACACTCCTTTCCAAAATTACAATTTGAACAGGCATATGGAATGACCGAAGCTTCACCATGTTTAACTTATTTAACTGCAGAAGATCATATAACGGATGGTAATGAGCAGAGTGAAAGAAGGCTCAAATCAGCTGGTCGAGTTGTTTTTGGAGTTGATTTACGAGTTGTTGATGAACATGGAGTAGATGTAAAACCAGGTGAAACGGGCGAGATTATCGCTCGTGGTCAAAATATTATGAAGGGTTATTGGAATCTACCAGTTGAAACAACAGAGTCATTAAAAGATGGATGGTACCATTCTGGAGATATGGCAACTATAGATGAAGATAATTATATTTATATCGTCGATCGAAAAAAGGACATGATTATTACTGGCGGAGAAAATGTCTATTCAACTGAAGTAGAAAATGTACTTTATAAACATCAAGATGTAATCGAAGCGTCTGTAATTGGTGTTCCAGATGAGAGATGGGGCGAAGCTGTTTTGGCAGTAGTTGTCAAAGAACCTAAAAGTAGCATTACAGAAAACGAATTAATTCAGTTTACAAAAAACTATTTAGCTAATTATAAAGTACCTAAATCAATATTATTTACTGATGAAATCCCTAAAACAGCGGCTGGAAAAATATTAAAACGTAATTTACGTGAGCAATTTTGGAAAGATACTACGAGACAAGTAAACTAATTGATTAATTGAAAACATAGAGGAGGGTTGTTTAAATAGAAAACGTACTGGAAACAAAAACAATTAAAATTGATCGTTAGCTCTATTCTTAAAAATGTTGAACTCTATGGAATGTCAAATACTTTAGGTAGAGAAAAATTAGTTTTGGGGATGAAACATATGAAAAAGAAATTACCAAAATACATTCTTGAACAATTAAGTTTCCCAGTTTTCGTATCACCAATGTTTCTAATATCAAATCCAGAAACAGTTATTGAAAGCTGTAAAGCAGGCGTCATTGGTTCTTTTCCAGCATTAAACGCTCGAACAACAGCTGAATTAGAACAATGGATGAAGCGTATTTAAGTAAGGAATATCAAGAAGCTTTAAGAACGATTCTTCATTTAAATAACAAGAATCCTATTTCTATAGAAGAATTTTGATGTTTAATTAAATAAATATATGACAAATACAATTGTATTGATGTAAGACTACATTTACCACATAAAAGTTGAAATAGATTTTTAATAATTATTTTTTAGGAGGAAAATCATGAGTAAATTTTTAGAAAACCAAGTTGCAATTATTACAGGTTCAGGTCGAGGAATTGGACGAGAAGTAGCGTTACTATTTGCTGAACAAGGAGCAAAAGTAGTCGTTTCAGATAAGGATCTAACTCCAGCTGAAGAAGTTGCAGCAATTATTCGTGAAAATGGAGGAGAAGCAGCTGTCTATTGTGGTGATATTACAGCGAAAGAATTTGCAACGAATATTGTTGCTGCTGCTATTAATAATTTTGGTAAATTGGATATATTAGTGAACAATGCTGGATATACATCAGATGGATTAATTCATAAAATGACTGACGATCAATTCCAGGCGATGCTGGATATTCATTTGGTTGCACCATTTCGTCTAATTCGCGCAGCAGCACCATATATGAGAGACGTGGCTAAAAAGGAAATGGAACAAGGTATCATTAATCATCGAAAGATTGTTAATGTATCTTCAGTTGCATCAACTGGAAATGTAGGACAAGCAAATTATTCATCAGCAAAGGCAGGGATTATTGGTCTAACAAAAACTGTTGCAAAAGAATGGGGACAATTTAATATTAATGCGAACTCAGTTGCTTATGGATTCATTGATACACGCCTTACTCGTCCAAAAGAAGAAGGGGAAGTTGTTGATGGAGTAACAGTCGGTATTCCAGATAAAGTGCGTAATATGTTTATACAAACAATTCCTCAAAAACGTATTGGATCAGCTCGCGAAGCTGCAGAAGCTATTTTTTACCTTGCATCACCACTATCAAACTATGTAAATGGTCAACTCGTTCATGTTAACGGTGGATTATATACTTGATTTTAGTTAATGGTTATTCAAGCTAATAGATTAGTAGTAATTAGTTTATGTTTATTTGACTGAATATTTCTAATTAACAGTAAATTTTAAAGGTACACAATTTGTGTCTTTCATTAATGAATTGAATGTCAAATGACTAAAAAGGGGGATATACATTGAGTAAGAACGTAAAAGTAATCGGCGTAGATATGGTCAAATTTGTTAAGCCTGGAAAACAAGAGCCTTATGAATTGATGGCTTCAAAGGCAATTAGTGGAGCAATAAAGGATGCAGGAATTGATTTTAAAGAAATTAAACAGGCATTTGCAAGTTATGTTTATGGAGATAGTACATCTGGTCAAGCTGCTCTTTATAAAGTAGGTATGACTGGTATTCCAGTCATTAATGTAAATAATAACTGCTCGTCTGGATCGACAGCATTATTTTTAGCTCGTCAAGCAGTTGCTTCTGGAGTAGTGGACTGTGCACTTGCTTTTGGTTTTGAAGAAATGAAGCCAGGCGCATTAGGAAATGTATGGGGAGACCGTACAAATCCGTTACAAACATTTTTGGAACGTTTAGATGAATTAGAACCTGGTGCGGTTGGAAATACTGGTCCAGCAAGAATTTTTGGTGCAGCTGGAACAGCATATGTGCAAAAATATGGAGCAAATCCAGATATTTTTGCAAAAGTTGCTGTTAAGACTAGAAATCATGCAATTAATAATCCGTATTCAATGTTTCATACACCTTTAACGGTTGAAGAAGTAATGAACTCACCAGTGATTCATCCACCTTATTTAACAAGATTTATGGCCTGTCCTCCATCTTGTGGAGCAGCCGCAGTTATCGTTTGTAGTGAAGAATTTGCTAGAAAGCAAGGGAAACAAGATGCAGTTGAAATCGTCGCTCAAGCAATGGCTACTGACACATTAAAATCATTTGAGGATGAACTTCAAATCGTTGGAGCTGATATGACACGTAGAGCTGCTAACGAGGTATATGAAAAATCAGGAATTGGACCTGGGGATGTCGATGTAGTTGAATTACACGATTGTTTTACTCCAAACGAAGTCATTACTTATGAAGGTTTAAAGCTTTGTGGTGAAGGGGAAGCAGAAACGTTTATCAATAACGGTGATAATACGTATGGTGGTAAATATGTCGTAAATCCATCAGGAGGATTAATGTCAAAAGGCCATCCACTTGGAGCAACAGGTTTGGCACAAAGTACGGAGTTAGTATGGCAATTACGTGGTCAAGCAGAAAAGAGGCAAGTCGATAATGCTAGAGTCGCATTGCAACATAACCTAGGGCTTGGGGGAGCTGTAGTCGTAACAATGTATAAGAAAGCATAAAACAAAATAAAGTAATTGTAATTTGAAGAAGATTTTATAAAATGAGGTGATTATTTTGACAAAGGTTAAAGAATTAGTAGGAATGGATTTAAGTACATTTAGCTTCGGGGTGGAGAAAGGAAAGATCCTTGAATTGGTCAATGCGATTGGGGATGATAATCCAATTTTCCGAAGTTTAGATGTGGCACAAAATGCTGGATATGACGGGATTCCTGTACCGCTTACATATTTACAGGTAATCGAATCATTTGGGAATGAAACTGGATTTGAAGAACAAATTGCTAAATTAAAATTTAATCCAGTAAAAATTTTACATGGTGAACAAGAATATGAATATTTTGGTGAAATATATGCGGGAGACCAACTAACAGTTACAGGTAAAGTTGTTCATGCAGAAACAAAAATTGGAACTTCAGGTGGAATGGATTTTGTAACGATGGAAAACCAATTTAAAAATCAAAGAGGAGAGCTAGTTGCCATTTCAAGGGCTAAATTAGTTCATCGACATTAAATACAAAGGAGGTAAAGAAAATGTTTTTTGAAGATCTATATGAAGGATACACTTTTGAAACGGTAAATAAAGCTCCGATTTCACGTGTTCAATTAGTAAAGTTTGCAGGAGCTTCAGGGGACTTTAACCCACTTCATACTGTTGAAGAAGTAGGAAAGCAAGCAGGAACTGGAATTATTGCCCACGGTATGTTAGTCATGGGTATGACTTCACAAGGAATAACAACTTGGATTCCAAGAAAATATGTGAATAAAGTGTCTGTTCGTTTTCGGAAAATGACATTTCCTGGTGAAGAAATTCAAGTGTTTGGAAAAATCATTGAAAAAAAAGAGAATAATAGGGTAATAGGAGAAGTACTTGCGACGAATTCAGTAGGCGAGGTAAAAGTTTCTGGTATTTTTGAAGCAACGCTCCCTTCTAGAGATTAGTAGCAAGATTTAATAAAATACTGATTGTATTGTCAATCAGTATTTTTTACATAGAAAACACTCATTTTTAGCAAATGTGTAAGAAAAGGAGACTACATATGAGCCTATTAAATGGATTAAAAATATTGGATTTTTCCACTTTACTTCCCGGACCATATGCGACGATGATGCTGGCTGACCTTGGCGCAGAGGTTTTACGTGTGGAATCACCTACGAGGCCAGATTTAGTACGTGAAGGGTTTCCTCGAGACGGTAATGATTCGGTGGCACATGGCTATTTAAATCGCTCTAAGAAGTCAGTTGCTTTGGATTTGAAAAAGGAAGAATCCATTGAAACCGTAAAAAAATTAATAGAAGAATATGACATAGTTATGGAGCAATTCCGTCCAGGTGTAATGGAGCGACTAGGTTTGGGATATGAAGAATTAAAGAGGATTAATCCCAAATTAATATACTGTTCTATTACCGGATTTGGACAAACAGGTCCTTATCGAAATCGTGCTGGGCACGATAATAATTATTTATCCATTTCCGGGATTGCAAGCTATTCTGGTCGTCGAAATATAGGACCAACGCCTGCAGGGGTACAAATAGCAGATGTTGCTGGAGGTTCATTACACAGTACTATAGGTATATTATCTGCTGTTATTTATCGAAATCGAACTGGTGAAGGACAATGGCTAGATATTAGTATGACAGATTGCAGTTTTGCATTAAATGCGTTAGCTGGGGCTGATTGTTTAATGGGTGGAATTAATCCTAAATTAGAAAGTACGATGCTGAATGGTGGAATATTTTATGATTACTATGAGACGAAGGATGGACGTTACTTTTCTGTGGGTAGTATAGAACCTCAATTTAGAAAGCTCCTTTGTCAAGGAATTGAAAGAGAAGATTTAATTGGACTTAGCTTTAGTTTTAAATCAGAGGATATCATTGCGTTTAAGGAAGAAGTAAGGGCTGCCTTTCTCACAAAAACTTTTAACCAGTGGAAGGCAATTTTTGAAGATTTAGATGCCTGTGTTGAACCAGTTCTTTCAGTTAAAGAAGCAAGTGAACATCTACAGATTACTGATCGTAAAATGATCGTAGATGTTCCAAGACTAAATGGGGGGTATCAGAAACAGATTGCTTGTCCAATAAAGTCATCTGTTTTTACACCTATTTATAAGCATGTTGGAGTTCCGCTAGGTGTTCATACAAAGGAAACAATTAATAATCTAAATCTAGTAAAATAGAAAATTATTCTCGGAAAAAATAAACTGTCCATTTTTCACTCAACATGTGTAAATAAATGGACAGTTCTTTTTAAACTAACCAACTTCTTACCATGTTGTGAACATACAAAATCTTAATAACATATAGCGACAATTTAAAACTTTATTTCAGTATTACAAAAGTTTTCGGGCTAACCAAAAATATTACAAGAAAGCGTCTGGCCTATCACTAGAAAAAATGTGAATAGTGGGGTGATCTAATGATATTGAGAAGAGTGATTGAAATGGTAAAAAATCAGAACATCAACATACTATATTCAGGTGAGAATATTAAAGATTTTATTGATTTTGCATTAGAAGATCCAAATTTGAAAATGCACGATGATGACTTTGAAAAAAATGAAATTGTTTAATCTTGTTCTCAGCATTACTTTCTATTTAAAACGATAAAACCAAATCTATACTGGAGTGCATTCAGATATGAAGATATTAGAAATTAGAGAAATTTTGAGATTAATTGATCAATCTACACTAAATGAACTTGAGATAAAAAATAAGGATCACAGAATTTTAATAAAAAAAGATTCAATGTCAAATTTACATAGTGAACCAGTGGAAAGACTTCCAATACAAACTGACCCCACTAGTTCATTACCCAATGTATTCGTAACAGAAGATGTGGAAAGTACAGAGCTACATATTATCCAATCGCAATTTATTGGTACATTTCAACCGAATGTTAAAGTTGGTGATCTAGTAAAAGAAAATAAATTGATAGCCCAATGTAGAGTTGGTGGACTGAATATATCTCATGATATCTATTCAGATATTAATGGTGAAATTGTTGAAGTCCTTTATGATATTGGGGATCTAATTGATTATGGACAACCTCTATTTAAGATTTCTGGCAAAAAGGGGGATATGTAATGTTTAAAAAAATATTGATTGCTAATCGAGGAGAAATAGCTGTACGAGTAATCAGAGCCTGTAAAGAGATGGGGATTGCAACTGTTGCTGTATTTTCTGATGCTGACCGTGAAGCTTTACATGTTCATATCGCCGATGAAGCCTACTGTATAGGCCCAACTGCATCTAGTGAGAGCTACTTAAATATAACAAATATATTAAGTATCGCATTACTAACAAATGCAGATGCCATTCACCCTGGATACGGCTTTTTGGCTGAGAATGCAAATTTTGCGGAAATATGCTCCGCATGTAATCTAACGTTTATTGGACCTAATCCAGAAGCAATCAATAAAATGGGGGCTAAATCCGTAGCTCGAGATACGATGAAGGACGCTAGTGTACCAACTGTTCCTGGATCAGATGGAGTTATACATGATATTGAAGAAGCCCATAAAATTGCAAGTGAAATTGGTTTTCCGGTCATTGTAAAAGCAAGTGCTGGAGGCGGTGGCAAAGGAATGAGAGTCGTTGAAGATAGTAGTCATTTAAGCAAAGCGATCCAACAAGCTCAAAATGAGGCTGAAACTTCATTTGGAAACTCTGATGTATATATCGAAAAATATATTGAAGAACCACGTCATGTGGAAATCCAGATAATTGGGGATAAGATGGGAAAAGTCGTTTATTTAGGAGAACGAGATTGTTCGATTCAAAGGCGTCATCAAAAATTAGTAGAAGAAGCGCCTTCACCTGCATTAAAAGAAGACCTGCGTCAAGAAATGGGAAATGCAGCTATTACTGCAGCAAAAGCGGTTCGATACCATGGGGTAGGAACAGTAGAGTTTTTATTAGATAAACACGGTCAATTCTTTTTTATGGAAATGAATACTCGCATTCAGGTAGAACATCCTGTCACAGAAATGATTACAGGTATCGATCTAATAAAGGAACAAATTATGGTAGCAGCAGGATATCCTTTATCATTTGATCAAAGTGATGTAACGATCAATGGCTGGTCAATTGAATGCCGAATTAATGCCGAAAATCCTTCAAAGAATTTCATGCCTTCAGCAGGGAAAATTGAAATGTATCTTCCACCAGGAGGTTACGGCGTAAGGGTAGACAGTGCAGTATATCCTGGTTATGAAATTTCTCCATTTTATGATTCAATGGTTGCGAAAATTATTGTATGGGGAAAAGATCGAGATGAAGCAATTCAACGAATGAAAAGAGCATTAGATGAGATGGTTATAACAGGTGTGCATACTACGGTACCTTTCCATCAAAGATTATTTGAGAATGAATTATTTGTAAATGGCGAATTTAACACAAAATTCCTTGAAACGAATCCAGAATTATTATCAAAATAAATCCGAAAATCAGTAGAAGAGGAGTGAGAGAGAAATATGTATAAAATTCATGAAATTAGAGAAATCATCAAGCTTGTTGATGAATCATCAATCCAACATATAGAAATAGAGAATGGTGAATCTAAGGTATCTATAAAAAGAAATAATAGCTTAATTCTAGGGAATGATCGTAGTCTATCTTCTCAATCTATCAATTCAAAAATAGAAGTACTACCTGAAAGAGAAGGAAGTAATGACCACAAACCAACTATACAATTTCATAAAGGTGAAGTTGAAAGTGTTGAAAAAAAGGTTTTGCCAAACGAAGTATCTTCAGAAAAACATACGAAAATCATTTCTCCGATGGTAGGGACGTTTTATGCAGCACCAGCTGAAGGTGAACCATCATATGTTCATAAAGGTGATCAAGTTGATGAATCAACTGTTGTTTGTATATTAGAGGCAATGAAATTGTTTAATGAAATCGAAGCAGAAATAAAAGGTGAAATTGTAGAAATACTTGTTAAAAATGGTCAATTAGTTGAATTTGGGCAACCCCTCTTTTTAGTGAAACAAACTTCATAGTTGAAGCTAAAAAGGAGAAATTGGAAGGGGTGTAAATTAAAGTGTCAGATAATAAAAAATATTATAACACCGAGTTGTTTAGTGACTTTCCAAAACCGACAACACAAAAGTGGAGAGATGTTGTGGGAAAGTCATTAAAAGGAGCAACGATTGAAGAAAAACTTGTCACAAAAACATATGAAGAAATATCTTTACAGCCAATGTATCAAAAAGAGGATATCGAAAATTATCCATATTTAGACGCATTGCCAGGTGAATATCCATATATACGAGGAATAAGTAAATTAGGTTATCTTGAAGAGCCATGGGGAATTTGTCAGGAATTAGATTGTTCTACTCCTGAAGAATTTAATCGTGTTGCCAGACATGATTTAGATAAAGGTCAAACGATTTTAAAAATTGTTCTTGATGAAACAAATTTGTCAAATAATTATGAGAACGAAATACAAAGAGGGTTATCTATTGAAACCGTAAAAGATTTTGAGCAGGCGTTTAAAAATATAAATTTAGAAGAAATTCCATTTCATATCGAAACTGTATATGGTGGACAAGCTTTATTTTCTACTTTTATTACTTTTTTGAAACAACAAAATTATGATTTGAAAAAGGTTAAAGGTTTTCTCGGTATGGATCCATTAGGACAGTTAGTTAAAGAAGGAACTTTACCTTATTCATTAAACGAAGCTTATGACATGATGACAGAAATGACCAACTGGTCGGTAAAAAATGCACAAAATGTAGAAAGTATAATTGTTCAAGCGAACTCATATCACGATGCAGGTGGAAATGCAGTACATGAATTAGCTTTTGCCATCTCAACTGGATTAGACTATTTACGAGAATTGAACAAGCGCCGAGTTGCGGTTGATAATGCTGCACAACATATTAGCTTTTCTTTTTCGATTGGATCTAATTTCTTTATGGAAATTGCTAAGTTAAGAGCAGCTCGATTGTTATGGTCAAAAGTTATTAAAGAACTAGGTGGAAATGAAACTTCACAAAAAATAAAAATTCATACTCGAACTTCTTCATGGAATAAAACGATTTATGATCCATATGTAAACATTCTTCGAGGGACTGTAGAAGCTTTTGCTGGGGTGATAGGGGGAACTGATAGTCTTCATGTGTCACCTTTCGATGAAGCAATCAAACCTTCAGATGAGTTTTCACGACGAATTGCAAGAAATACTCAATTAATACTTGATCAGGAATCCAATTTATCTAAAGTATCTGATCCTGCTGGTGGGTCTTGGTATATCGAAAAACTTACCTATACTTTAGCTGAAAAAGCTTGGGAACTTTTCCAAAAAGTTGAAGAAGTAGGTGGCCAGTTTAAAGCACTTCAATCTGGTTTTCCACAGGAAATGGTTCATCAAACGGCAAAAGAAAGAGCAACAAATATTAAATATAGAAAAGATAAATTTATTGGGACAAATATCTTCCCAAACTTAAAAGAGGCTCCCTTAAACGCAAAAACCTCTAATAATAATCGAATAGCTGCTCTAAAATCGAAAAAAGTTGAATCAAAATCAACTGCTGAACATTTCACTAAGGATTTACACGAATTTTCTAAGATATGTTCAATTGAAAATGCAATTAACGCGCTTAATAATGGAGCCACAATAGTTGATTTGATAGATGCAATGAATTATTCAAATATGACAAGCCCAGTAATCCTACCTTTACATATTCACCGTGGGGCTGAACCGTTTGAATCTCTTCGCCAAAATTCAGAGAGATATAAAAATAAAAATGGTGATTATCCGGAGGTGTTCGTCGCTAATTTCGGACCAATTGCAACTTATAAAGCTCGAACGGATTTTGTTACAGATTTTTTTGAAGTTGGAGGATTTAAAGTTACACGAAATAAAGGCTTTAACTCGATGGAAGAAATAGTTCATGCCTTTAAACAATCTGAATCCACTATTGTAGTAATTTGTTCAGGTGATGATCAATATCCAGAAATCGTACCTGAATTAACAAAACAGTTTAAAGAGTATGAATCAAAAACAAAGGTCTTATTGGCAGTAAAACCAACGATTGAAGAAATGAGTTTATACAAACAATTTGGAGTAGATGAATTTATCCATCTTCATGTTAACAATTATGAAAAATTAAAAAATCTTCAAGATTGGGGGATTTAGAAAATGAGTAAAGTGATCGATTTTACGAAAATACCTTTCCAAAATTCAGCACAAAATTCATTTCCCCCAAAACAAGTAGATTATGAGATTGAGAATTGGAAGACATTAGAGCAATTAGATGTGAAGCAACTTTACAATTCAAATGACATTCAAAATGTGGAACATATGGGATATGTTTCAGGAATTGCTCCTTTTTTAAGAGGACCTTACCCTACGATGTATATTAATATACCGTGGACAATTCGTCAGTATGCAGGGTTTTCAACAGCTGAAGAAAGTAATGCTTTTTATAAAAGGAATTTAGCAGCAGGTCAAAAAGGGTTATCAATCGCTTTTGATTTAGCCACCCATCGTGGGTATGATTCAGATCATCCTCGAGTTGAAGGGGATGTTGGAAAAGCAGGTGTAGCAATAGATTCAGTATTGGATATGAAAATATTATTTGATGGAATTCCATTAGATAAAATGTCCGTTTCAATGACAATGAACGGAGCAGTTCTTCCAGTATTAGCATTTTATATCGTCGCAGCTGAAGAGCAAGGCGTACATCAATCACAATTAACCGGCACAATTCAAAACGATATTCTTAAAGAATATATGGTGAGAAACACATATATTTATCCGCCTGAAGCATCAGTGAGGATTATAGCAGACATCTTTTCTTATACATCAGAATTTATGCCGAAATTTAACAGTATTAGTATTTCTGGCTATCATATGCAGGAAGCTGGGGCAACAGCTGATATTGAACTTGGCTATACACTTGCTAATGGATTGGAATATGTAAGAACAGGTTTAAAAGCTGGAATTGATATTGATTCGTTTGCTCCGCGGTTATCGTTCTTCTGGGGTATTGGCATGAATTATTTTATGGAAATCGCCAAAATGAGAGCAGCAAGACTCTTATGGGCTAAATTAATTAAAACATTTGATCCAAAGAAAGAAAAATCAATGGCCCTACGTACACACTCCCAAACATCAGGATGGAGCTTAACCGAACAAGATCCGTTTAACAATGTCACGAGGACATGTATTGAAGCGATGGCAGCAGTATTAGGTCATACACAGTCTTTGCATACAAATGCATTAGACGAAGCGATTGCACTTCCAACTGACTTTTCAGCAAGAATTGCACGTAATACACAGTTATATTTACAAGAAGAAACCGGAATATGTAATGTAGTTGACCCTTGGGGCGGTTCATATTACGTTGAGTCACTAACAAATGAACTAGTCCATAAAGCTTGGGAGCATATACAGGAAGTCGAATCATTAGGTGGAATGGCAAAGGCAATCGAAACTGGTTTACCAAAAATGCGAATTGAAGAGGCGGCTGCTAGAAGACAAGCTCACATTGACTCAGGTAAAGAAACAATTATCGGTGTGAATAAATATCGTCTTGAAAAAGAGGATCTACTAGATGTTCTTGAAGTAGATAATACTTCAGTTCGTGAAGCTCAAATCGTACGCTTACGTGAGCTTCGTTCAAATAGAGATGAAACAAAAGTACAAGCTGCTTTATCAGCAATAACAGAATCAGCAAAATCAGGAGAAGGTAATTTGTTAGCACTTGCAATTGAAGCAGCTAGAGTAAGAGCAACTTTAGGGGAAATTTCTGATGCATATGAAAAAGTAGTCGGAAGGCATAAAGCAGTTATTCGTTCCATTTTAGGTGTGTATAGTGCGGAATACGGAGAAAAAGTTGAAATCGATGTAGTTCGAAAAATGGCCGATGATTTTGAAGCCGGGGAAGGACGACGTCCAAGGATAATGATCGCTAAATTGGGTCAAGATGGTCATGATCGTGGTGCAAAGGTAATTTCTACAGCATTTGCCGATTTAGGATTTGACGTTGACATCGGGCCATTATTCCAAACACCTGAGGAAACTGCACTTCAAGCTGTAGAAAACGATGTACATGTTATCGGAATGAGTTCTTTAGCTGGGGGACATAAAACGCTGCTTCCTCAGCTTATGGAAGAACTTAAAAAATTAGGTCGAGATGATATTGTCATAATTGCTGGCGGCGTTATTCCAGCACAAGATTATGAGTTTTTGTTAAATAACGGAGCTGCAGCCATTTTTGGACCAGGTACAGTCATCCCAGTCGCAGCACAAAAAGTTATTGAAGAGATTAATCGAAGGCTTGTGGATGCGAATTACAGCTAGTCATCATCTAATATTTCAAGAAAAGGAGCTGAGTAGTTAGTGACAACTGCATACGAGAAAATAAATGATTTGATGGATCGGAAGCGAAAAATTGAACTTGGCGGGGGAGATGAACGAATTAACTCTCAACATAACCGAGGTAAATTAACTGCTAGAGAGAGAATAAATTTACTTTTAGATGAGGATACATTTGTTGAATTAAATCCATTTATTAAACATCGAGCAACAAACTTTGGTATGGACAAAGTTGAAAGTCCTGGTGAGGGGGTTGTGACGGGTTACGGGAAAATCCATGGACGGCTTATCTATGTTTTTGCGCAGGACTTTACAGTTTTTGGAGGAGCATTAGGCGAAATGCACGCTATTAAAATAGCAAAGATCATGGATTTAGCTGCAAAAGTCGGTGCTCCAATTATCGGGTTAAATGATTCAGGAGGAGCTAGAATACAAGAAGGTGTCGTATCGTTAGACGGTTATGGACATATTTTTTATCGAAATTCTATTTATTCTGGAGTAATCCCACAAATATCAGTCATCATGGGACCATGTGCGGGCGGTGCAGTTTATTCTCCTGCGATTACTGATTTTGTATTTATGGTCGAAAAAACAAGTCAAATGTTTATAACTGGACCTAAAGTGATCGAAACAATAACAGGGGAAAAAATTTCGACTGAAAATCTTGGAGGTGCGACAGTTCATTCAGCCATTAGTGGTTGTGCACATTTTACTGATGAATCAGAGCCAGAAATACTTGAACAAGTACGAAGATTAATTAGTTTCTTACCTCAAAATAGTAATGAAAAACCAGATAGCGTGCCTTTTTTTGGACAGGATGATTGGCGTGAAGATTTAATAGATTTAGTGCCACTTCAAGCAACGAAAGTTTATGATGTTCGTAAAGTTTTAAAGCAAGTGCTTGATCATGGCGATTTTATGGAAGTACAATCAAATTTCGCAAAAAATATCGTTATTGGTTTTGGGCGAATTGCTGGAAATAGTGTAGGAGTAATCGCGAATCAACCAAAGGTTATGGCAGGAGGTCTTGATATTAACTCTTCTGATAAGCTATCAAGATTCATTCGATTCTGTGATTCTTTTAATATACCTCTCATTACATTTGAAGATGTTACTAGATTTTTTCCTGGAGTTAATCAAGAACACGGTGGAATCATTCGTCATGGAGCTAAAATTTTATATGCTTATTCGGAAGCTACTGTACCAAAAATAACAGTTATTCTTCGAAAAGCTTATGGAGGAGCATATGTAGCGATGAATTCGAAGTCGATTGGTGCAGACGTTGTATACGCTTGGCCAAATGCAGAGATTGCTGTAATGGGACCAGAGGGTGCAGCTAATATTATATTTGCGAAAGAAATTAATCAAAGTAGTGATCCAACGTCTACAAGATCGGAGAAGATTTCAGAATATCGTGATATGTTTGCGAATCCTTATGTTGCTGCTTCACATGGTATGGTTGATGACATTATTGATCCTAGAGATACACGGAAAGTCCTTAAACAAACTTTAGAAATGCTTAGTACAAAAGATGAAATAAGACCAAAGAAAAAGCACGGAAATATGCCTTTATAAGAGTTATAGATTAAAAGAAATAAAAATTTATAGGAGAAAATACGATGAATGTAAAAACAAAAGGCTTTAAGGTACTTGCTCGTAAGCATGGTTTTAGATGGATTTGATCCTTATCCAAATATTGTAATTCGGTACAAAAAAGGATTGTGCAGGTGTCTTTTCCAAGGGTAAGTTTGCTGAATTTTTATCGTAATGAAGAGATAGTTTTTATGAGAGGCAGGAGTTTGGATGAAAAGTTGGGCGAAATGGATTATTTTATTTTCACTTTTTATTATGGCTATTATTAATTTTGCTGATAAATCAATTGTAGGTTTAGCTGGAATACATATTACCAAGGATTTGAACTTAACCTCCACCGAGTTTGGTATTGTAGGTAGCAGTTTCTTTTGGTTATTTTCAATATTTGGAATAATAGGTGGTTCTTTATCGGATCGTTTTGGTACTGGAAAATCACTGGCTATTATGGCAATTGTTTGGACAGTCGCGCAATCTATGGCTTTGTTTGCATCAAGTCTACCTCTTCTTATATTGAGTAGAGTTTTATTAGGTGCAGGAGAAAGCGCATTTCTTGCAACCGCAATTAGTCATATAAGTAAATGGTTTAAACCAGAATCACGTGGATTTGCAATATCAATCATTAATTTTGGAAATGTTGTTGGGATAGCTGTTACAGCTCCTATAATCGTTTTACTAATATCAAATTTTGGTTGGAGACAAGCATTTTTTATTACTGGTATTTTTAGCTTTGTCTGGTTCATCTGTTGGCTTTGGTTAGGAAGAATGAAACCAACTGTTTCGTTTGAAGAAGAAGTTAGTGAGATGGAAAACAAAAGAGGGAATAATCGGAAAGATATTTGGAAAGCTTTACGATCTCCTATTTTTATTTTTACAACTTTAATTGCATTTATTGCCTATTCGTTCATTGTCTTTGGACTTACTTTTAATCCTTCGTATCTAATAAAAGTAAAGGGGGTATCTGAACAACAGTCAGCAACAGTTATTGCTATTTCTGGATTAATAGGAGCAATCTTATCAATCGTACTATCCATCATTTCAGATCGACTATACAAAAAAACACAAAGTTTATGGAAGGCGCGGACCCTATTTACCGCTATTTGTGTTTTACTAGCAGGGATTTTGTACTCACTTTATCCACTTTTGAGCGGAGTGGGTTCAATAATCATTGTACTTTCATTAGTAAATACACTTGTGGTGACTGTAAACACACTTAACCCGGCTGTAGTAGTTAGTTTACTTCCAAATCGAAGGGGTGTTATGACAGGAACTTATTTTGGAATAATGGCTTCATCAGGTATAATTACTCCAATTATTTTCGGAAAACTTATTCAAGATTCTAGTACAAATCTAGCAGGTGGATATAACATAGCAATTTATGGGATTGCAATTGCACTGGTAATTACTGCGATGTTAATATTCCTTTTCGGACGTCGAAATCAACAAGTTTCAACAGACAATAGTAATAAACTAGTGAAGTTTTAATGAAAAGAAAAAAAGAATCCATGGTATCTCTAAAAGTGATTACAATGAGTTGTTTATACTAGTTTACTATTTTAATTTGTTAGGGGTATGAAAGGTTACTTTGATGAAAGATTTAAATACAGAGGTATGAGTATGAATAATGCGTTAGAAAAGCAGAAAGAAACAATTGATTCTAAATATATACAACAGCATTTAGCGAATGAAAGGACGTATCTTGCTTGGGTAAGAACAAGTATAACAATTATGGGAGTAGGCTTTTTAATCACTAATCTTCATTTTACTACACTAGCTTCTAATGCAAAATTTGGAGATACATTATCAAAGATAATAGGATTATCTTCAATTATTGTTGGAATTTTTGCTTTAATCATTTCAACAATCAGTTATTTTATCAAGGGAAATGATATTAATAATCGAACGTTTAAATACTCAAGGATATTGGTTGTTTATTTATCGGTGGCCTCAATTCTTATCTTTCTTATTTTTGGTGCTTACTATCTAGATGTTTGGGGATTGTTTTAAACTTCTAAATCTTTATGAAGGCTTTGAATCAAATTGTGTTGAAAACATAGTGTCTTAAATATTTCAATGCGATAAAAGGAGAGTTATAATTTGGAACAATTAGTAGGAAATCCATTGGATATTTCATTACGATATGCTTCAATCGTTTCATCACAGCAAGCTTATTTTCAAACTGGTAAGACAAGATCTTATGAATTTCGAATGACGCAATTAAATAAACTATACAAAGTAATATCTGAAAATGAAAAACTTATTTTAGAAGCAGTTAAAAAGGATTTAAATAAGAGCGTATTTGAAGGCTATTTCGGGGATATTGCATTAATACTTAGCGAAATCTCTTTTGTTAAGAAGCATTTAAAAAAGTGGATGAAGCCTTCAAGTGTTCGAACGCCAATAACTCACTTTGGAAGTAAAGGTAAAATTTATCATGAAGCTTATGGTGTAAACTTAATCATTTCACCGTGGAATTATCCATTCCAATTAACTTTTATACCACTTATTGGTGCAATAGCTGGAGGGAACACAGCAGTTGTAAAGCCTTCAGAACTTACACCAAATTCGTCTGCTCTTATTTCAAGATTAATAAGAGAGACATTTTCTAGTCATTATATTACTTGCATAGAAGGTGGAGTTGAAGTAAGTACAGCTCTTTTAAATGAGAGATTTGACCACATATTCTTTACAGGTAGTGTTCAGGTTGGAAGAATTGTTATGCAATCTGCAAGTAAACATTTAACGCCTGCGACTCTTGAACTTGGTGGAAAGAGCCCAACCATTGTCGATTCAAGTGCGAACATTAAGAGTGCTGCACGTAGGATTGCTTGGGGGAAATTTTTAAACGCTGGTCAGACATGTATTGCGCCTGATTATATCTTCGTGCACAAAACAATTGAAGAAAAATTTCTTGAAGCCTTAAAAGAAGAGATTGAAAGATTATACACAGAAAACCCGCTAACTTATAGTGAATATACACATGTAGTTAATAATCGCCATTTCGCAAGATTGAAAAAAATGTTAGAAGGCCCTACAGTCTACCATGGAGGAAAAACAGATGAAAATACATTAGCCTTTGAACCTACCATCCTGACAAATGTATCATTCGATCATCCTGTAATGAATGAAGAAATTTTCGGCCCTATTTTACCAGTATTATCGTTTGAATCAATCCGTGAAGTAATAAGTGAAATTAACAATAAACCTAAACCATTAGCACTTTATCTTTTTACCGAAAATAGTTCGGTAAAAGAGCTAATTATAAATAGTGTCTCATTTGGTGGGGGATGTATAAATGATACGTTAATTCATATTACTTCACCTTATTTGCCATTCGGAGGAGTTGGACATAGTGGACATGGATCATACCATGGAATCCATTCATTTAAATGTTTCACACATGACAAAAGTGTTCTAGACCAAACAACTAAATTTGACTTAAGTGTTAGATATCATATTACTAAAGGAGCACTAAAAGTTATTCGAAAACTATTTAAATAGAAAAAAAGCCGTTAGTATAAGATTATTATTCAAATATTAGTAGTGATTATTTGAGCAAAAAAGCCAATAAGAAAATATAAAAAGCATGAATTATAATAATTTCCATGCTTTTTTATATTTTCTTATTAAAAAAAGCACCCTACCTCTTTATTAACCAATTACTAATTCATTGCACAGAAATTGCACAGACTTACTAGAATCAATGTAATTAACAGACAATAATTGCATAAAATTACATTTGTCCCTTGATTTAATGGACTTAATTGACCTAAAATATTCAGTAATACTGAATAATCCGCGCATCCTGTAATTGACAGGGTAGGGGTCGCTGGTTCAAGTCCAGTTGGGATCATAAAGATGAGAAGGCTCAAACCTAAGTATATAAGGGTTTGGGCTTTTTCTTTGTTTTCATCTAATTCCATCTTTTTATTCCTCTTTTAATGTTGAAACATTATCGAATGTAGCACGTTGGCATCCTTCAATTCTATATCCTAGGCCTTACAGAAGGATAGAACTCCAATTAGTAGATAATAAATAATTAATATATTAAAATTGAGTTTTTTCATTTTTTACCTCATTAATTTTGATTAGGTAGACTATATTTAAGACGTCTAGTGTCTTTCCTAGTTAAATATATGTTAATTTTTCCAATTTAAAAAAAGTATATTCAAAGATTCAAATATACAAAAATTATATTGTAAAGAATTTTAAATTATGTCAGTATAGAAATAATGATGCTCTAAAAGCAATACTAAAGGAGGGGATAGTTCATGGTCGAACTACCAAATTGTCCAAAATGTAATTCAGGCTATACATATCATGATGGTAATCTATTTGTGTGTCCTGAATGTGGGTATGAATGGACACTGGATATTGAAACTGAAATGGATGATAAGAAAGTTGTAAAAGATGCCAATGGAAATATATTAAATGATGGTGATTCAGTGACTGTCATCAAAGATCTTAAAGTAAAGGGAACTTCTCTTGTTGTTAAAATTGGTACAAAAGTAAAAAGTATCCGTCTTGTTGATGGTGATCATGATATAGATTGCAAAATTGAAGGTTTTGGAGCAATGAAATTAAAATCTGAATTTGTAAAAAAAATATAGATGTTTACTATATAACTCATCACCATTAGTAAAGAACCTTTTTTCGAAAAGGTTCTTTTTTTTCTCTTTTTGTATTTGTTCAATTTATTTTTGTACTATGGAAATTGGAAAATAGTTACAATTTCTAATTGTAAGATTTTGTTTGACGAAAAAGAGATCTGTTATTATGATTATATTAAATATTTGTATATTCAAATAATCAAATATACTAGAAGGTGCGATAAAGTGAAATGGCGAGGGAGAATTGAAAATTATAATAAAGTATCTTTTAGAAAGGATTTAATTTCAGGAATAATAGTTGGAATTATTGCAATTCCTTTAGGAATGGCTTTTGCGATTAGTTCTGGAGTAAAACCAGAGTACGGAATTTATACAACGATTATTGCAGGAGTATTAATTTCAATTTTTGGAGGATCAAAGTTTCAAATAGGGGGCCCAACAGGCGCATTTATACCTATACTTTTATCAATTGTAATTCATTATGGTTATGAAAACTTACTTATTGCAGGTTTTTTAGCTGGTGTTATTCTCACATTAATGGGGATCTTTAAAATGGGTTTTCTAATACAGTTTATACCTCGTCCTGTTACCATAGGATTTACAGCAGGGATAGCGGTTATTATCTTTACTGGACAAATTGTTAATTTTTTAGGACTTCAAAATATAACTAAACATGAGGATTTCATATCAAATATGAGTGAAATTGGACTGCATATTTCGACAATAAATATTTATAGTGTAATAACCTCAATCATATGTTTAATTACAGTTATTACAGTTATTAAACTATTCCCAAAAGTCCCCGGATCATTAATTGGTCTAATTTTTTCTAGTTTAATGGCTTACATCTTTTTTAAAGGGGAAGTTCCAACAATCAGGTCCACATTTGGTGATATTCCGAGTAGTATTCCAGTATTTCATTTAATAGAGCTGAATTTTGAAAAAATACGTACACTTATTGGACCAGCCTTTGTTATTGCGATGCTTGGTGGGATCGAATCACTATTATCTGCAGTAGTTGCCGACGGTATGTCAGGTAGCAGACACAATAGTAATAAAGAGTTAATGGGACAAGGGATTGCTAATATGGTTATTCCATTTTTCGGAGGAATTCCAGCTACAGGAGCAATAGCTAGGACTGCTACAAATATAAAGAGTGGAGCTATTTCACCTATCTCGGGAATTATCCATGGTGTTATTGTCCTAATCATATTATTATTGTTTGCACCATTAGCATCACAAATTCCTTTAGCTAGTATGGCCCCAATTTTAATGCTTGTAGCATGGAACATGAGTGAAAGAAAAGAGTTTATTCATATTTTAAAAACTAAATCTAGTGATTCTATTATTTTAATCTTAACTTTTTTACTGACTATTTTTCTAAATTTAACAACAGCCGTTGAGGTTGGTTTAATCATTGCTGTGATTTTATTTGTTAAAAGAATGTCTGAACTTCTGATCGTTAGAAAGGTATTACCTGACCGTTCACGACAGAATCAAAAGTTGATGACATATATGGTTAATGAAAATCATGATTGTCCTCAAATTAGCATTCTCACAATTGAAGGGTCAATTTTCTTTGGAACTGCTAATCTATTTGAAGAAACAATTTTGAAGTTATCATATAACAAACCAAAGTTTTTAATTTTAAGATTTGGAAGGGTTCCTTTTATTGATACAACAGGTGAAGCTAAGTTAGCAAGTATCGTCAAATACCTCAGGGACAATGACAGTGTTGTGTTACTAACTGGTCTTCAATCACAACCAAAAGAATTATTAATTCGTACCAAATTGTATGATGTTATTGGTAAACAAAACTTTTTCGAGCATTCAGGTGAAGCAATTGGCCACGCACTATTAAATATTAATTATAATAAGTGTTTAGGCTGTAAGCACTATGCATTTTTAGAGTGTTCAAGCTTATCCAACTCAAATCTATTAGATTTAAAAGATCAAAAAATGGAGTAGTAGATCAAAATAGAACGGACTCTGTTGAGTAATTATCCTTATAAATTTTATAAAAACATTCTGAATAGGTATAATGATAATAAATATTTTAAAATTAGGATATGGATCTTATAGATAGTTTGGAGGAACACAATTGAATTTAGAACTACAACAATTTAAAGCAGATTTTTTTAAAGCACTAGGTCATCCACTACGAATTCGAATTCTTGAAATTCTAAGTGAAGGCGAGAGGAATGTAAATGAAATACAAAATTTAATCGGAAGTGAAGGGTCAGCTGTATCGCAACAACTTTCAATTTTACGAAATAAAAATATTGTATATGGTACAAAGGAAGGAAATAAAGTTACTTACTCCCTCAGGGATCCAATAATTTCTGAGCTATTAGTAGTTGCACGCCAAATTTTTAATAATCACTTAGTTGATACGATTAGTATGTTAGATAAATTTAAAGAAGAATAATAAAGATGAAAAAATTAGTTATTCATAGAAAGGAATATATTTAATTCTAGATAATTAATAAAATCATTTTTTTGCATAGACCATTATTAGAATAAACTAATCTTCATTGGTCTTTTTTTAATGATTTTACTGACAAAAGATTATGCGGGATTGTTATATAAGGATGTAGGAGAGAAGTAGAAACGACTGATTATGATAATACTACTGCATTAATATAGATGAATACCATAGTAATGGAGCGGTGACGTATGCATTTGAAATTAAAATATGAAATACAAAAACGAGCAGCAGAGAGCGTAAAAGATATAGTAAAAGAGATGAACGGATTATCGGAAGAAGGATTTGTCGACAAGTTCTATCGAGACCCGTATTTTCGTAAAGGTTTTGACACATTAGTAGAATTTTATATACAAGCAAAAAGAGATGTGCATAAAGATGTACAGACGTAATTTCAGAATTTAATAAGTGTTTCTGAGAAATAAATAACAGGTTCGGTAACCCGGAATCACACGACAATGGTAACAAGGTTATCTATTTCCTTAGAGACCCATTGATTATCGAATTACTTTTTGTTGTTCGGTTAATGTTTAACAATTATTTGTTTGATACGATCTCAATGATTGATAAATTCAAAGTTTTTAAGATTTCAAGTGTTTTCTAAGATCAAAACACTCTCTTTTAGTAAAAAAAGAAAGGATTAAAAGTGATGGATACTTATAAAAAGGAACGTCTCATGACAAGAGAAGAACTGATACAGTTTGGACATCAGTATTTAAAGGGCGTTGGTATTTCATCCATATGTAATGTTTGTATAGAAATTGGTGGGTCTTGTTGTAAGTTTTGCGATGAGTTAGAGGAAGGAAAGGGTTGTAAAAATAGAAATACGAGCTGCACACGGCATGGTTATGTGGATATTTAAAGTTGATTCTTTATAAGGCAGGATTACTCGATGAATGGGAACGATTTTGGGAGCAAATACCAGGTCAAGCATACAGAATGGATTATACACCAGCAATTGTTTCTATCCAAAAAGAAATAGAAATCCCTAGTATTCAATTATTAAGTGAAGCTTTTGCAAAAGACTTAATTCGTTTGAATGCGAAACATAAAAGTTCAGAAAATATTATCGAACTAAACGATAAATTAGATCGATATATCACAAGATTCTCGATATATACAGATGAAGAAATTTTGGAAAAAGCTAAAAATGAATTAGAAGAATTAATCAGTTGTTTTTATTCTTTCGAGTTTGCTCTTCAATCTAGTAGTAACGAAAAATAATGCACCCTACCTCACAATAAACTATTACATTTTCGATTACACAAAAAATTGCACAGACTTATTCGAAACAATAGAAATATAAGACTTTCAGTGAATAAAATTGCAGTGTTTGCTTTATTTACTGGACTTAAATGAACTAAAATATTCATAATTATTGTATAATACTCGTACTCTGTATTTGACAGGGGAGGGGGCGCTGGTTCAAGTCCAGTTGGGATCATACCTAAACCTCTTGTATATCAAGAGGTTTTTTGTTTTATAACAGTACCTAATTTATAAGGAAACAGTTTTATGGGGCAGGATAGGGGCAGAAATCCTTTATTTATATAAAAGTTAGTATAATTTCTTATGCAGCTAAATGGCAGGTTAGTTCAATAAAAAATCACATAATTATGGTAAAATATACCAAAGAGGTGATGGGAAATTATGAAAAAGAATTATACAGTTTTCTTTTTGTTATTGTTTGTTGCATCTATTGCTGGGGGTATGGCACTTAAAGATTATTTAGATTATTCAATGATTATAGGAGTTGGATTAGCTATGATATTTCTTTTTGCTTCAGTTTATTCTCTCGGAAAAAAGAATAGGGATAATAACTTTAATAACTAAATAGTTTATGCAATTAACGCAGTGCCTTAGTTGTATATCGGTAGGGGTTCATAATTTTACTAAATAGGGGTGAGAAAGTGGATAATATATCTTCATATTTTATCAGTTTATTAATTCCTTTTCTTATGGTTATTATTGGAGTTGTAAATAAAGTAAGGGCTCCCAAAAAAATCAATCATTTTTATGGTTATCGCACTTTTCGTTCTATGGCATCACAAAAAGCTTGGGATCATGCTCAAAAATTGTTAGGTTATTATTCCGTTAGATTTGGCATCTGTAATATTGCGATTGTGATATTACTTTTGTATCTTTTACCTTTTTCAGTGGATGTAGTTACGTTTATTAATATGGGGTTAAGTATAATTTTTTTATTTATTCCTATTTTCTTTATCGAAAAAAATTTAAAGAAAAACTTTCAGTAACATAACTTAGATTTTAAAAGTTCTTATTCAACTAAAGCATGCGATAGTTACATAAGAATATTTAATTTACTTGGTAAATAATTTCAATATCTCCATCGACAAAGCCTATGCCTATTGCCTCTACACTCTTAAGTATATGTCTATACGTTCCTTCTTCAAGGTAGCGTTTATTAGTAATGTAATGTAACTTTTTCCTTCTTCCCAATCTTGAATTTCACTTGTTCTTTTAATGAAACAAAGATTTTCACATGTTGTAAAAAAGTCAGTACACGCCCAATTTGGATCTTCTTCATCAAATTCATCAGAGCCAATTAGCTCTATATCATATGTATCTTCTGAACCCTCATATAAATTAAAATTGAATGCCTTAATTCCAGTTGGAATGTTTTTCTCTAAAACTTCATTAATGGTCCACTTTTAATTTATGAAAGATAAAAAACTTCTGTTTGTCACATGGACGATTGTCAGATTCACTTCACCGTAATTTACAAAAACTAAAAGAAATATTTACAATATTACTAAATTAAAATGAAACACTCCTACTATTCTAATCTTGTTAAATAAATTTTAGAAAAGATCCAAGGAGGAGAATTATGAAAAAAGGACGTTTGACTAAAAAAAGAGCAACGATAGTATTAGCACTAGCATTAACGATTCCCGCTGTAATGCCTGTTTCGGCCATGGAAAATAAAGGACATGTAACGATTGATTCTGTAAAATTTAATGGGATGGATGCACCAAAAACTATTGATAAGATGGTTCAAACCTATTCGAACGCATCTCTGGAAGTAAAATATAGTAATGGTGAAGTAAAGAATTTCCCGCTTTCATATAACAGGCTTTTCAAATCTGAAGATAAAATCGCAATGAACAATGGAGAGTTAATTCCAGCTGGTACACCAATTGATGTGAACGGGAAGCCGATTGTTGATAACAGTGTACCAGGAAACTCTACATATTTTGTATCTGATGCTCCCGATTCCAATAGTCTGTTAGACCCTATTGGTGGGAAGATTTATATGGTCACCCATTATGAATATCAAACATTTGATGCCGCTGGTAATTCTGCTTATGGAATCGTTCCTGCTTCGATGTCATTATCAACTATCGAGCAGGATAAGAATTCAGGCAAACTCACTCCTAAAAGTGTAAAAAAAATTGATTTCTCTAGCGTAAACGGTCTTTGGATCCCTTGTAATGGTTCTCTATCGCCTTGGAATACCCACTTAGGTTCTGAAGAGTATGAACCGGATGCACGTAGTTTTGAACTAAATCCAACCTCATCTGCAAGGACTTCCGTTGAAAGCTTTGCCCAGCTCTATTTTGGGGATAAATTAAAAGCAAATCCTTATTTCTATGGATTTATTCCAGAAATTAAGGTAGATAATCATGGAGCAGCTTCCGTTTCAAAACACTACAGTATCGGCCGTTTTTCTCATGAATTAATGAAAATGATGCCTGATAACCGCACTGCTTTCTTTGGTGATGACGGTTCCTACACAACGATGTTTATGTATGTAGCCGATAAAGAGAAGGATCTTTCTGCTGGTACACTTTATGCCGCGAAATTCCATCAAACCGGGACGGAAAATGGCGGTTCCGGAAACCTGGAATGGATTAATTTAGGACATGCTTCCGACGAAGAAATAAAAGCAATAATTGATAGAGGCGTGAAGTTCAGTGATATTTTCGAAATATCTGAAGGACCTAAAGAAGGATTCAAAGCGATTAAGCAATACACATATGGAAAAACAGAATACCTAAAAGTAAAGCCTGGAATGGAAAAGGCCGCAGCATTTTTAGAATCCCGTCGTTATGCAGCGATGCTTGGTGCTACCTCCGAATTTAATAAAATGGAAGGTGTTACTTTCAACGAAAAAGATAACAAAGTGTATATTGCCATTTCTGACCAAAGCAATGGTATGCTTGAAAATGCTAGTGATCCTTCCGATGATATAAAACTGCCAAAAATTAAATCTGGTGTTACCTATCAATTGAATTTGACAGGTGATCAAAAAGACAGAAGCGGACAAAAGATTTACAGTCAATATGTGGCAACCAATATGCTTGGATTAATTAAAGGTGAGGATCTACCTGGTCCAGATGCATATGGGAACACAGCTAATGTGGGGAAAATAGCGAATCCTGACAACTTAAGCTACTCAGAAGCACTAAGAACATTATTCATTGGTGAGGACAGCAGCATGCATACAAATAACTTCGTATGGGCTTATAATGTTGACACTAAAGAATTATCAAGGATTTTATCGAATCCTGCAGGAGCAGAATCAACAGGTTTGTCTGCCATCGATAATCGTAATGGATTCTCCTATATTATGAGTAACTTCCAGCATCCAGGTGATGAATTAGAGGGTAAAAACATTACAGCTGTCAATAAAGCTGAATTAATAAAAGCAATGGAAACTGAAATCGGTATTGATCGTACAGGTGGCGTAGGCTATATTTCTGGTCTGCCATCAGTTGAAGACCTGCTAAATACGAATAGAGATGTGAACAGCATCTTTAAAAAATAAACAAGTAATAAGCTATTGCAATAGAATATAAGGTTTAAACTCCGGTGTTCAATGAATACCGGGCATGATAATTTAATTGTAATACTTGTACTCTGTAATTGACAGTGTAGGGGTCCCTGGTTCAAGTCCAGTTGGGATCATAAAGAATAAAAGGCTCAAACCTAAATGTTTTAAGGGTTTGGGCTTTTTCTTTGTTTTCAATTACTTCTATTTTTTGTTATGAATAATATTCATTGCACAAAGACTGCACAGAAACTTCACGAGTACTTTAATCTAAACCAAATTTCTCTTCGAATCGATCAGCTGAATTCTTCTGCATTTCTTCATTGGAATGTGAGTAAACTATATAATTCAAACAAGGAGACCCTACCGGTCTTTTCATTTAGAAGAAGAGTATGGTGTACAAACGATAACAAGTAAGGAAACCAAATGCCGATGTAGGGAGTCGGATAGCAGCGTAGTACCTATGAAGTTGGGAAATGCCAATGGAGGAAAGGCTGCTACCAAAGTATCACCCTTAATAGGGACACATTTACTACACACAGAGGTAGAATAAATGGAAACAAAACTATTAAGGATAGTAGAATTAGCAATTTTAAGATTGCTACATTCTGTGAATGATAACTTGGAGGAGCCGTGTGCATTAATAGTGCAAGCACGGTTCTGAGAGGGGGGGAGTTCAATTTACCGCAAGGTAAAAAGACTCCATTCTACTCGACTAGTTTTACAACATTTAGAGGGTAATCATTTGATTATCCTCTATTTTATTAAAAAGGACTAATTGACTGTTAAAAAGAATAATAAGAAGAAGGTACTTGAAAAGTTTTAAATTTGATGAGAGGTGGAGATTCGTGAAAGTACACGATTGTCCTAATTGTAATACAAATAGTAGAGAATGTATTTTTGTCATCCAAAATGCTCCGAACTTATCGGAAGAGATATTAAAGTGCAGTATTTGTTCCTGGATCGGCAAGTGGTCTGACATGACAGTGCGGGAGGTCAAATTACCGGAGATTCCAGGTGGGATAGTGATCCCTGGTGTTGAACCTATTACTGATTATTATGTACTTCATTCAGATCAAATTAGAATTACTTATACAGGAGGGTGTTGTCCTCATTGTGGTGGAACTGATCCTTTATGTTGGTGCATGATGTAATAAACGATTAGGGCCCCAAACTTGGTAAGCATTATTAACTTTATAACACATAGATAATAAATATCATATTGAACTTGCGTATGCGCTTGTTGTATAACGAATATGCTGATTTGCAGACTTTCTTATTTTACTAACGGATTTTTATCTATAAAAAACCAACGTAATTTTTGAATTAATCTTATAGTTCTTAACGAGGTGATTTTTATTAAATCATGATCATTAGGAGGAAGACAGAGTGTCAAATGAAATTAAGAGTTATATTGACTATCAAATGGTAAAAATTCCAGGGGGAAATATAGAATTAAGAGACGATAGAATAAAAAGTAAATGGAAAACTGAAATAAGACCATTTCTTCTTGCCCAGTATCCTGTAACTATGGGGATATACAATACTATAACAAATACATCACTTAATACTTTTGTCAGCGATCTAAAACCAGTTGTGAATATTTCTTGGAATGATGCAATTTCTTTTTGTAATCTACTTTCACATAAAGCAGGACTGAAAGAGTGTTATTCAATAAGTAATGATGGTGAAAACATATATTGTGATTGGGAATCAGATGGCTATAGACTTCCTACAGAAGCAGAGTGGCAATATGCGTGTAAAGCAGGGACGACGGGTTATAGATACGGTGAACTTGATAAAATTGCCTGGTATAATGAAAATTCTGGAGATAAAATACATGAAGTAGGAAAAAAGGAAGCGAATGCATGGGGTCTGTATGATATGTTAGGAAATGTTTGGGAGTGGTGTTGGGATTTATATGATGAACAGGTCTATGGATCATATCGAATTTTTCGAGGTGGTAGCTGGGCAGAGGTAGCAAGAGGTTGTGGCGCTTCATGTCGTCGTCGTAGCCATCCGTCATTTTGCATAGACGACCTTGGATTCCGTCTTGCACGGTCTTTTTAATTTCCTGAAAGGAGGGGAACAGTTATTAGTTAATGCTTAAACGTTCTTATGCAACTGATATGAACGAAACTGTCAAACCACCAAACCAAAAAGGTTTTAATTTAGAGATTTTTCATTTTTTAGACAGACTTAGATTAAGACTACCAACCTAGAATTTAAAAATTAGATTTTCTAAGTCTGTGAATGACAACTCTATAATAGTAGATTTTTTTGTATTATGTCTTAATAGCTTGGCACGAAGGCAAATAAATTAACGGAAATGTGAGTTCTTGTTCAACTAAAGCAATGCGATACTTCAATAGAAGGTTGCTTTTTAATTGTACTAAAAAGCAAATTATTGAAAGAAATGAATCGAGAATCTTTTGAACTACTTTAGTTTGATTTGTTACAATTACTGGAGGAACAGTAGGAAGAGGTAATATTAATGATAAAATTTATGTATATGTTTTGCTTGATTGTATGGGGACTTAATTTTATTGCTGTAAAAATTCAAGGAACTCCAATAAGCTTGGAATTATCCTTAACTTTTCGACTAGTTATGACAGCCTTTTTATTTTTAGTTCTTGTTTTGTTCATTCGCCCAAAGGGTAGACCAACAATAAAGGATCTCCCCTTTGTAATGGCATTTGGTATATGTAACTTTGCATTAAGCTATCTGTGTCTTTATTACGCTACAATTTTGAGTTCTGCAGCAATCGTAACACTGGTATTTTCTTTAAAAGTGATTTTAACTCCGATTGCTCTCCGGATTTTTTTAAAAGAAAAATTACATTCGCGAGTTCTAATTGGAGGTATTCTTGGTGTAGTGGGAGTGTGTATTCTAATTTATCCTTCACTGGAAAATTTTCAAGGGTTCCATGACATAAAAGGAATTATTTTCGCTTTCCTAGGTACTCTCCTAACAGCGGTTGGTGACGCCTGCTCGGCAAGAAATGCAAATCGCAAGGTTGATCCCATTTATGCAAATGCAATTGGATTTACGGTGGGCAGTTTATTGATGGGAGCAATAATACTGTTTCAAGGGAAAGAAATTATTATTTCAACTTCTTTTACGTACTTATCTGCGTTGCTATATTTAACGCTGGTCGCTTCTTTTGCTGCATGGTTATTCTATTTGAAGCTAGTAGAAAAAATTGGAGGAGCTCAAAGTGGCTATATGGTCGCCCTTTTCCCCGCAATTGGTGGAGTAGCCTCTGTTTTAATCGGTGAGTCTGATCCATCAGTGTATTTGATTGCTGGTTGCTTATTTTGCTGTATTGGCGCCGCGATTGCATTAGGTTTTGGAACGAGAAATCAGAATATGAAATTGCCTATACAGGGTTAACTAAGGCTTTTCTTGTGTAACTAATGTATTGCTTTAGTTATATAACGGTGGAAAAGACTTCCAACAAGTAAGGTGAATAATTAATACAATACATAATAATTTTTATATAATAAAGTACAGTTACATTTTTCTTTTTTACCAATATCACCTATTTTTTAGGGAAACTCTTTATCCTACGAGTTTCTCTTTTTTGTCAGTCTAAACATAACAATTTTAATAGATAAAAAGAGCCTGTATCGAAAATTACTTGGTATTTGAAGATACAGGCTTTTAATTTCAACGATTAATAGTTATATATATTAGTTGATTACAAGAAGTAGAGCTTGATCTCATTTTAAAAAAGAGAAGGCATAAGAAATGTAGTCAATGCCTGCAATTTAGTAGTCAGTGAAACTATGTCTACTCAATTATCTTGTTAAGAAAGATTATGCTACATTTGTTTGCTTACCGGAATCAAGTGATTTAATATAAGCTTGCGCTTTTTGTTTATCGAATTGACCTTCTGATTTAGAAATAACAACTGCCGCAAGAGAGTTACCTACGACGTTAACTGCTGTTCTCGCCATATCTAAAAGACGGTCAATACCTGCGATAAACGCTAATCCTTCTACCGGAATTCCAACTGTACCGAGCGTTGCCAACAATACAACAAACGACACTCCCGGAACCCCTGCAATTCCTTTAGATGTTACTATCAATACAAGTACTAATGAGATTTGGTCGCTAATCGATAAATCAATACCATACATTTGTGCAATAAAAATGGCCGCTATTGCTTGATATAACGTAGAACCATCTAAGTTGAAAGAATATCCTGTTGGGATAACGAACGATGTGATTCCTTTAGGGCATCCAAATTTCTCCATTTTATTCATAATACGAGGTAAAACAGTCTCAGAACTAGCCGTTGAATAAGCAAGGATCAGTTCATCTTTTAATAACTTAATAAAATGAATAATGTTAATGCCTGCCCATCTTGCAACAAGTCCTAAAACAACTAACACAAAGAAAATCATCGTTGAATAAACAAGAATCGTTAACTTACTTAACGGGATTAGTGATTGGACACCGAATTTTGATACCGTTACACCAATTAATGCAAATACACCAAATGGAGCAAACTTCATGATTAGATTTGTCACATAGAACATTGCTTCAGCTGTTCCCTCGAAAAACTTTATGACCGGTTTTCCTTTTTCACCGATCGCTGCCAAACCTAGTCCGAATAAAACAGAGAAGAAAATAATGGCTAACATGTTTCCTTCTGTCATTGCTGAAATGATATTTGGTGGAACGATATTGACGAAAGTTTCAGCAAAACCGTGGCTTTTCGTCATTTCGGTTGTTTGTATATAGCTTCCGATATCTGTTTTCTGTAATGATGACATATCAACGCCGCTACCGGGATGAAAGATATTTGCCGCTAGCAATCCAACAAGAATGGCAATAGTTGTGATGATTTCAAAATATAGAATCGTTTTACCACCGAGTTTACCAAGCTTTTTCATATTCCCAACGCCGGCAACACCGACAATTAAGCTTGAGACAACAATAGGAATAACAATCATTTTGATTAAACGAATAAAAATATCTCCAATCGGTTTAAGGTATCCTTCAATATTTGGATTTCCATAAAAGGCAGCTCCAACTGCGATACCTAAAATGAGACCAATTACAATCTGCCAAGCTAACCCGAGTTTTAGTTTTTTCATCCCATACACCCCTTCAAGGTTATTAAGAATATAAATGTAAGCGATTCCACTCGAAATCATACCGAATCATACAAAAACCTACAAATAAAAAATAAAAAATAAATAATTTTCTCACAACTATTTCAATTTTCCAAAGGTTTGAGTAAAATGTTTAATGTTTGGAGGTGTCGAACTGAAGGAACGAATTTTAGCAGTTGTATTTTTGATGATAACCGTTCCGCTCGCTGGAGAGTTTAAATTCTATCCGTTCAATGATGCTTTCCGTGTCAGCCTGGGGACTCCGGCATTTTTCTTATTTTTGTTATTGGGAAGGGGCATTCACCCGAATATTGCAGGAATTTTGACTGGGACAAGTGTGTTTGTATTTCGTTTTTTTTTGGCGGTCCTAATCAGTGGTATACCAGTTGATGAGGCATTTTACAGTCATTTTCCGGTACTCTTTTATTACGTGGTGTTCGCTTTCATCTTTCATTTTACTAAGATGAATGAGCAGCATAACAAGCCATTTATGATAGGGTTACTAGGAATGGTCATAGAAATTGGTGCAAGTTTAGTTGAAATGGTGATTCGATACTCTATAGCTGATAAAATGATTGCATTTCACTCAATCGAACAGATTATCTTTATCGCGTTTATTCGAAGTTTTTTCGTACTTGGCTTTTTTAACATTTTTAAACTGAGAGAATCAAAATTGGCAGTGGAAGAGCAGCGTAGACAAAACGAGCAAATGCTGTTGTTCATTTCGAATTTGTATGAGGAATCGGTACAGCTTAAGAAAACAATGCAAAATGCGGAAGAAATCACCCGCATAAGTTATGATTTTTATCGTAGGTTGAAATCGGAAGTTTCTCATGTCCATTTTTCCCAAACCGCACTGCAAATTGCAAGTCTCGTGCATGAAGTAAAAAAAGATAATCAGCGAATTTATGCTGGACTATCACAGTTGATTTCTACTGAAAAGCAAGAGGACTACATGGGAATTGAGTTATTGAGTAACATTATTCTTGTTTCCAATAGACGGTATGCAGAGTTATTGAATAAACACATTTCGTTTTCTATGCACCTCGAAGGGGAACATCCGCCATATCATGTCTATAGGGTATTATCTTTGATCAATAACTTGATCGCAAATGCGGTGGAAGCTATTGAGCAAGAGGGACATATATCGTTGTATGTCATTCGAAGAGACTGGATTGTAGAATTTCATGTTAGTGATAATGGACCAGGTATTGCACCGAAGTTTAAAGAAGTCATTTTTAAAGAGGGGTTTACATCTAAGTATGATGCTTCCGGCAATCCTTCTACAGGAATTGGACTTTCATATGTGAAACTAACCGTGGACAAGCTTGGCGGACATATTAAGCTAAAAGAAAGTCATAATGAAACAGTATTTGTCATCGAGCTTCCAATTAATGCGATGATACAGAAAGGATAAATCAAATGAATTATTTTATAATAGACGATGATCCAGCTATTAGAGCGATGCTGATAGACATGATTGAGGATGAGGATTTAGGCAAAGTTATGGGTGAAGCAGAAGACGGATCATTGGTAGATAATGACTTGCTTGCGCTCAAAAAAGTAGACGTAGTACTTATTGATTTACTGATGCCAAAGAGGGATGGAATTGAAACAATTCGTGTTCTTTCTTCTGAATTCAAGGGGAAATTCGTGATGATTTCGCAAGTAGAGGCAAAGGAGCTCATAGGGGAAGTATATAGTTTAGGAGCAGAATACTACATCACTAAGCCGTTAAACCGCATTGAAATCTCAGAAGTGTTAAAAAAGGTTAACGAACGGGTGATTCTGGAAAAATCAATTCGAGGCATACAAGAATCGTTAACTTTATTAAAAGGTCATCAGTCGCTACCATTCGGCTCTTCTCATACCAAAAACATAATCGAAGCCGGTCGTTCATTGATTTCGGATTTAGGGATTATCGGAGAAAGCGGTAGTGAAGACTTGATGAATATTTTAGAATTCCTGCAGGACCAAAAACAAAAGTTTGGATCCTTCTACATCTTACCGTCTCTAAAAGACATATTTTATGGATATGCAAAAAAAACGCTTGGAGAACAGGCTACCGAGGCGGAAATACAAAAAGAATCGAAAGCCTCCGAACAACGGGTTCGCAGAGCTATTTACCATGTGCTCATCCATATTGCCTCATTAGGATTAACAGATTACACGAATCCAAAATTCGAAGCGTATTCATCCACATTTTTCGATTTCTCGGAAGTCCGAAAGAAAATGTTAGAGCTTGAAGGTAAAAGTGAAAAAAGCACTAATCAAAGCCGAATCAACATGAAAAAATTCATTCAATCGCTCTATTTAGAATCAAAGCAGTTGGTGGATTAGCCAATAAATTTGTTTCTTCAAATTGCAAGGAGTGTAAAAGTGTTGTAGTCAGGTTGTAACAAGGGTACGGATAATAAGCCAATGCTGTCTTTGTTTATTTAATATTAGAAAAGGATCTGAATATAGTCTTTCTACACATTTTCTGAATATTTTATTTTGTTGAAAAATGCTTTGTGTAGTTACAAATCGTATGATAAGATAAAAATCGCGTTCAATTCAAACAATTAAATTTTTATGGTTTTAGTTGTCTGAATTTTCTTTTTTCGCAAACAACTATGAAAGTACTAAATAATTAAAATTGGAAAAGTAGCACAAGAATTTAGAGGAGGTTTTTATGAATTTATTTCGAAAAAAATCAGTATCGAGTGGATTATCTAACAGTTCACTTAATAAAGTTTTAGGTGCATTTGACCTAACAATGCTAGGAATAGGTGCAATTATTGGTACCGGGATTTTCGTTCTAACTGGTGTAGCAGCAGCAGATTATGCTGGTCCAGCACTTATACTTTCATTTATAATTGCAGGTTTAGCCTGTACATTTGCTGCATTATGTTACTCTGAATTTGCATCAATGATTCCTGAGGCAGGCAGCGCATATACGTATAGTTATGTCGCATTCGGTGAAATTGTGGCATGGATTTTAGGTTGGGATATGGTACTTGAATATGGACTGGCTTCATCAGCTGTAGCTAGTGGATGGTCTGGTTACTTCCAAAGTTTATTATCAGGTTTTGGAATTCATTTCCCAACAGCATTAACAAGTGCATTTGATCCTTCTAAAGGAACTTTTATAGATTTACCAGCAGTTCTTATCGTATTATTAGTTACATTCGTTCTTACTAGAGGTGTAAAAGAATCTGCAAAACTAAACACTGTAATGGTAATTGTTAAATTAGCAGTAGTAATTCTTTTCATCGCTATAGGTGTTTGGTATGTTGAGCCAGGAAACTGGACACCGTTTATGCCAATGGGATTCTCTGGTGTAACAGCTGGAGCTGCAGTTGTTGTTTTTGCTTACTTTGGTTTTGATGCAGTAGCTACTGCTGCTGAGGAAGTAAAAAATCCTCAACGTAACTTACCAATCGGTATTATTTCTGCATTAACAATTTGTACAATCTTATATATCGTTGTTTCCTTAATTCTTACGGGTATCGTGCCGTTTGATCAACTTGGTGTTAAAGATCCTGTTGCTTTTGCTTTATCATTTATCCACCAAGATTGGGCAGCTGGTTTCATTTCACTAGGTGCAATAATTGGTATTACTACAGTTTTAATCGTAATGATGTTTGGACAAACACGTTTATTCTACTCAATCAGTAGAGATGGTTTACTTCCGAAAAAATTATCAAAAGTTAATGGTAAAACTCAAGTACCGGTTGTAAGTACATGGGTAACTGGTGGATTAGTTGCTGCATTTGCTGGTTTAATTCCATTAAATAAACTAGCTGAATTAACAAATATTGGTACATTATTTGCCTTCTCAGCTGTATCACTTGGCATTTTAGTCTTAAGAAAAACTCATCCCAACTTAAAACGTGGATTTAAAACTCCTTGGGTTCCTGTTGTTCCAGTATTAGCAATTTTATTCTGTGGATATTTAATGTTCCAACTTTCAGCATTTACTTGGAAGGGATTTGTAGTTTGGTTAGTAATAGGTTTAGTAATTTACGCTACTTACGGTTATAAAAACAGTAAGTTAAATCAGAGTGATAGTATAGAAGAACCACAAATAAAGCTGCATAAATAAAAATTGGGCTACCCCTTAAGTTAAGAGAACTGACTTTTGGGAAGCCCTTTTAAATACAAAAAATCACCTATTACTAAGTGGATTGCACATACTTCCTATGCAAGTTCTTTCCGTCATAACAAAATAAAACTGTTTTCCCTTCAAATTAATTCCAAAATGTATTGGTCGTCTCCATAGCTGATTAATATAAGCTAATCACAGACATTTTCCCAACTCATATCACTGATTTTTTATTCCTTGCCTTGTTTTTGGAACATGTATATATCTTCTTGTGTTCTTTCGAAGATTTGAGTATTTGGTAATATTATTTTTCGGAATTCCATTTTGTATTTGGAAAATCTCAAGTTTATGGACAACATTACTGCCTGTCTTATGACACTAAGGAAAGGAGATTTTTCGATGAACTCCACCAAACTATGAATATAAACAAATTACAGATGTAACCGATGAAGTTATTAAAAAATTTTTTCAATTTGACTTTCTTCAATAATTTTTAGAAGAATTGGTATCTGCATGTATTGTTTTCCAATCGTCTTTTTTAGTTGAGTAATCAATAACTAATTACAATATGCACCCTACCTCAAAATAAACAATTACTTTTCAATTGCACAGAAATTGCACGGACATATTAGATTCAATAGAAATAAACGAATTACAATGAATAAAATTTCATCACCCATTGATTTACTGGACTTAATTGAACTAAAATATTCATAATTACTGGATAAGACTCGTACTCTGTAATTGACAGGGTAGAGGTCGCTGGTTCAAGTCCAGTTGGTATCATACTCAAACCTCTTGTATATCAAGAGGTTTTTTGTTTTATAACAGTATCCGATTTATAAGGAAACAGCTTTTTGGGGCAGAAAAACTTTATTTTATCATCCTTAATAGGGATACATTTACTACACACAGAGGTAGATATAACAAATGGAAACAAAACTACTAAGGATAGCAGAATTAGCAAAATCTGATCCTAAAATGCAATTTACATCGCTTACACATTTACTAGATAAGCAATCATTAGTTCAATGCCACATTGAATTACCAAATAAGAAAGCAACTGGGATAAATGGCACAACGAAAGAGCAATACAGTGGCAATCTCGAAGAAAATCTAGAGGATTTAGTAAGTAGAAGGTAAAAAGACTCCATTCTACTCGACTAGTTGAATTAGAAAAATAAGAGCCTGTATCTATAATTACTCGGTAATCATAGATACAGGCTTTATCTTTTTGGTAAATTTGTAGACTATATTTATATTTAATAAATGGCCTTCTCTTTTTTGACATAAAAATGGGTTTAATGAAAAATATTTATTTATTTTTTTAAAACAAGACAAAATGTTACATTTTTAGTGTATAATTTACAATTGTATTAAAATTTGGTTAAAGGGGGATTTTTATGTCTATCTTACAAAAACAAGATCTATCATCTGAGGATTTACAGCTTTTAAGTTCAGAAATGACTAAGAAGAAGAAATCATCTGGAACAACTTGGTTATTATGGTTATTTTTAGCTAGTTTAGGAGGGCACCGTTTTTATTTAGGTAAAACAGGTTCTGCTGTTGCTATGTTATTAACATTAGGTGGATTAGGAATTTGGTCATTAATTGATTTATTCTTAATCAATGGTATGATCAAGAACACAAATGAAAAAATTGAAAATGAAATCATTTCAGAAATTCGTTTAATTAAAAACGCTAAGAAAAATTCAGAAATCGCTTCTACAAAGGAATAATTTTCATGAGTCATTTCAAAAGTAATCTTAATAAAAAAGATCTTACTTTAGAAGAACTTGGTTTTTTAGAAACAGAAATGTTGAAAAAAATGAAAAGTAAAGATGCTGCCTGGGGTTTATGGGCTGGTCTTCATTTTTTTGGAGCACATCGTTTTTATACTGAAGACTATAAATATGGTGGTGCAATGTTTATTTCCATGATTTTACCTTTAATTGCAATTATTTTTTTATTATATACAGGTACAATTAATATATTATTTTATATTTTTCTATGTTTTACAGCATGCTCCTTATTGTGGAGCTGGGTAGATGCATTCTTCTTGAATTCAAGAATAAACAATTTCAATGAGACTGTTGAACAGTCTATTTTAGATCATATTCGAGCAACTAGAAATGCTTAATATGAAAGAACAGGGCAAGAAAAAAATTGTCTAGATCTAATTTTAAAAATGATAGATAAATAAAAGGACATTACATATTTGAACTGCACCCCAATTGTTAGACACCACTAACATTGGGAGGTGCAGTTTTTTTATGGTCAAATATACTTTAGAACTAAAATTAGAAGCCGGTTTATTTTACAGAGTCATTTCATGAAATTGAGGTAGGTGATGGAGATGTTCAAATTGTTCAAGTTTGGATGGTATCCATTACGAACTAGAAGATGAATTTGTTTTAAAAAATGGATGGTCAAGTTTTGAAGATTTATTAAAGGAAATTGATCCAGATTTAATTGATTTTCATCGAAAAAGTATAATTGATTGAGGAAGAAACAACTTTTTTTACTTTTTTATAAACTATCCTTTATGCAACTACCATGGGAGTACTAAATAAACTTCCAACTTCCATTAATAGGTTAGAGAAGAGTGGGGATTAATTCGAAAAGGAAAGAAACCCCCACAAGAATTCGCGAGTGGGATGTATAGGTAATTTAAACTAAAATCATTAAATTTCACCATGACTCCAAGGGTTCCCGAGACTCTCGAAACCAAACATTATATATAGAAAAAAAACGGAAAAATGAGAATTTTACACCATACAAAACTTTCGTAGTGTAAAATGAGAATGCTACGGATAAGGAAATTTTATCCAAATTACACATAGAGGAGAAGGAGTGGTTGGTTTTGAAGAAAGTTGTGAGTGCGTTTGTGGTTATTTTGATGGTGATGTTTTCGTTTCGCGGGGTGACCTTTGCGGAGGAAAATACAATTGAAAATGGCGTGCCGATCACAAACCAAATTGCAAAAGGAGCAACACAACGTTTTGAGTTCTCAACAACAAAAGACGGAGAAGTGTACATTGTTTTAGACAAAACAGTAGGATCCTATAAGGTATCGTTACTCGATGAAAATGAGAATGAATTGGAAAGAAACTGGACAGGCGGATCAGGTGATGATGCCTATATTTCGGTGGAAGTACCAATTGGAACCTACACGATTCAAGTTGAAGAAGAAGGATATACAAATGTTTCTGCGCCAAGTTATCGTTTAAAAGCGACATACGCGGCAAGTTTCACTAGAAATGCAAAAAGTTTTGAAAGTAATGACACTCCCGAAACGAGCATGACTGTTCCAAATGGGGAGTTTGTCTCGTCAACTGCTGAAACAGAGCTAGATAAAGACGTGTACCAATTCATTAGTACAAAAGACGGTGAAGTCTATCTTGCGCTGGATCAAACAAAAGGAAGTTATCGTATAACACTTAGCGATGTGAATAAAGAAGAGTTAGATGATGAATACACAGATGGTTCTGGTGATTCAGGGGTGATTCAATTAAACGTCCCAAAAGGGAAATATTATGTCACAGTTGAACCAAGTGATTTGAGCGGACTAACGGCTGGTACTTACCGATTAAAAACGACTTACGCGTCGTCTTTCACACGTAATGCAACAAGTTTCGAACCGAATGACACGGTCGAAACAAGTCTGCCGATTACATCAAATGTGAGCTATTCTTCGACTGCTTATTCGATAGATGACCGAGATATGTATCAGCTAACGAGTAATAAGGACGGTATCGTATTATTATCTTTAGATAAAACCATCGGTTCGTACTGGGTAGAGCTGCTTGATCAAAACAAAAATCGGATTGATTCAGAGTACACAGACTATTCTGGAGAGAACTTAAACCTGGAATATAACTTACAAAAAGGGACGTATTATGTAGCAATTCAACCTAATGATTTCAGCGGGATCACATCAGGTTCTTACCGCATTAAAGCAACGTTTAATGATAAAACGCCAAGCATTGATGCGTTATACGATCTCGACAATACTGTAAAAGGTTCAGCTGTATCGGGTACAAAAGTAATTGCTGTAGTTGGAAGTACAAAACTAGCTGAAACAACCGCAAAAGATGGAAAGTACAGCATGACGATTCCTGTACAAAAAGCAGGTACCGTTATTGGAGTATACGCAATCGATGGTATAGGGAATAAAAGTACAACGAAAACAACGACTGTTGTGAATGCAACAATCAAAGCAGGATCGAGTTCTTACAATAGTATCAAAGTGAGTTGGAACCAAATGCCATTAGCAAGTGGCTATGAAGTATACCGTTCTACATCAAGTACAGGAAGTTACACGAAAGTAGCAACGGTTACAAGTGGTTCAACAATGAGTGCGATCAACACAGGTGTCACAACTGGTTCAACGTATTACTATAAAGTACGACCTTACAATGTTGTAAATAATGCAAAAGTGTACAAATCTTATAGCCGTGTGGCGAGTGGAAAAGCGATTCCAGCTACACCATCTGGATTGACTTCGAAGAAAGTGAGTTCGTCTTCAATGACACTGTCCTGGAAAAAAGTTGACGGGGCAAGTGGCTACAAAGTGTACCGCTCAACGAGTGCAACTGGAACCTACAGTGTTGTCGGGAAGATCACAAGTGGGATTACGGTTAGTTTCACGAACAAATCGTTGAAAACAAAAACGACGTATTACTATAAAGTAATGGCGTATCGAACAGTAGGGAGTACGACTGTTAATAGTAATCTTTCGCCGATTCTGACGTATAAAAACTAAATGAAAAGAGTCACTCGAAAGCCGAGTGACTCTTTTAGAATTTATGTGATGAAAAACAATTGAACAAAAAAAGGACTACCTAATGGTATTGATTGTTTTAAACAATCGCTTCCGTTTCAGGTTGCTTAAGGCACTCACTTTCTAGAAATTTTACTTTTGAGTCAAAACGTTCGACTAAAAAGTCGTTACATTCGTCAAGGGTAGAGAAATTTCGAGATTCTAGCATTGCGAAATAATTAAATTGGTTGGAAAAGTCGCTTTTTCGAATTGAAACAACTTTTGTAAGTGATTTACTCTAGCTGGGGAGGAAGGTCGAGCGATTATGGTGCCATTATAGAACCCAACAATTACCCAGATCATTCACTAGCTATTAAGAAGTAAATTATGATTTTAAATCGTGATGATTATTTTACAATGAGCAAGCAATCAAAACTCCTAAATTTGAAAATTAGTCTAAAACGCTATCTACTTAAAGATGGCGTGTTTTTTTTATATTAACCGATTATAGCAATAGATTTCATAAAATCAGAACACTAGTTAAAAATTAAACAATACAAATTAATTATCAGAAAATTTAAAATAAAAATATGAACGCTTGTTCAAAAGTAAATCAAGGAGGATTTTTGTATGTCAAAACGCAAATTGATTCATGCATCAACGGTTCTTGCTTTATTTCTTTCATTCGGGTCTGTTATGTCTTTTGCATCTGCAAAAACAAATGATTCAATTAAAAGAGAAACCAAAAACACAGTTATCTCAACTAAATTATCAGTGAAAGCGAATACTGATATTACGTCGCCTGAGGAAAATCTTGGATATAGTCTAGGAACTCAAGCCTTTATTTATGGGTATCCTTTACTCACGTTGGAACGTACGAAACAACTAAGAGCCACTACTCAATCAAAAGATTGGTTATTATTAAATAAATTTCGATATAGCGAAACATTAGCGACAGCAGATGAGAAAAGTGCAATGGCTCCAAACAATGATACTTTATATTATGATGCATGGTTAAATCTTTCTAAGTATCCCGTTATGATAAATGTACCGGATACAAATGACCGTTACTATAGTATTCAACTAGTTGATGCTTGGGACAACACATTTAACTATATTGGTCGACGTACGACAGGGACAAAAGTTGGTCACTTTGCAATTGTATCGCCTAATTGGAAAGGTGCATTGCCAGAAGGGGTTACAAAGATTCAAGCACCTACTGATCACGTTTGGGCTTTAGGACGAATATTCGTAAAGAATGATGATGACTTAGCAGAAGCAGTTAACTTAGAGAAAAAGTTTACAATTACGAAATTAAACGGGAAGGATCCAATATTTAAAGAACGTAGGAATGATTTATTAACGAGTTCAAAAGTGGAAGCGTTGTCAGCAAAAGAATTCCTAAGATTAATGAATGAAAATATTCTTAAGAACATGCCATCTCAAGAAGAGAATACTTTATTAGATCAATTTAAAGAAATTGGTATTGATTCAACTGTAAAAGATTCATTAAAAAACATTAGTCAAGATACATTAAATGGAGTGGACAGAGCGATTAAAGATAGCATGGACATCATTAAATATAAAACTCAACAGCGTGCGTATACAAAAGATTGGCGTTTTAGTTTTGATGGTGGTGTGTACGGTCATAACTATTTATTAAGATCGGTTATTGCATATAATGGTACAGTTGCAAATATACCTGAAGAAGCGCTTTATTCCAGTACTTTAGTTGATAGCACAAATACTCAATTAAATGGAAAAAATAAGTACGTACTTCATTTTGATAAAGGTAGATTACCAGATGTACAAGCATTTTGGTCGCTAACTATGTATGGTACAGACTTTTTTCTAGTAAAAAATCCAATTAACCGCTATAAAATTGGTAATTTTTCTAATGAAATAAAATACAATCCTGATGGGTCACTAGACATTTATATCCAACACGATTCACCGAAAGGAAAAGAAGCCAATTGGTTACCAGCTCCAGAAGGTGACTTTAAATTAATTATGAGATTTTATCAACCTAGTTTTAATGTGTTAAACGGAAGTTATAAAATGCCTTCTGTCCAAAAAATAGATTAATAAACTCAGTACCGACATTTTCACAATACGTAAACTTAAAATATGGAGAGGGATGTTCCCAGATTTTTAGTTAATTGATAAAGCTTTGAATACTAGTAATCAAGCATTGCACAGTTTATAAAACAACATTTTAGAAAAAAAAAACAGCCCCCAACTTTTTATGAGGGGGTTGTTTTAGTTTATTCTATTTCTTTTTTTAGTAATTGAAGAAATCTCTTTGTGATACTTGAAACGGGTTTATTGTTAGCCTGAATATACCATATAGGATTTGGATTAAAATTAGGTAATTCAATTGGAATTGTGAACATCTTACCGGTCAATACATTTATATCTGAATCTAAAGTCTTATCATATGTTAATGTGATTGCCAAACCTTCGATCACAGCTTTTTTTATTATTTCTGTGTTAGTAGCAGAAAAGAGAATGTTAACCTCATCAAAAAATAAGTCAAATATTCGCTTTACGTGCGTACCGTCATATAAAGCAAATTTCTCATTAATTAAATTTTCCGGGGTAAGTGATTCATAACTTCTTAACAGAGAATCCTTACCGACACATATACATAGGTTACCTTCATAAATTTTTTTATAATTAATATCTACTTCACTCTTTAGCTGAAATTCATTGATCGGAAGTAATCCTAAATCAGATTTACCTGACTTAATATTGGCCAATACTTCCATCGGACCCATTTCATACATATAGACATCAATTTCGGGAGATTCTCTTTTAAGTTCTAATATTGAATCAAATATTATATTCGTCACGCTCGGTACGTAAGCTATTTTTAATATAGTTTTCGATAAGTTAGCTTGAATATTTATCTCTTCTTTCATTTCTTCGTATTTAGATAAAATTTCAGCTGCTTTTCTAATAACAACCTGTCCTTCCTCAGTCGGAATTGTCCCAGTTTTAGTCCGTGTAAAAATCTTTAATCCCCATTCTTTTTCCATTTGAGTAATGAACTGACTGATTACAGAAGGAGAAGTATGAAGTTTCTCTGCAGTTTTTATGATTGATTTTTCTTTCGCAACCTCTATAAGATAGTTAATTTTTTCTAAGTACATCTTGATCCTCCGGGTAGTTTGGGAATTCCATACAGCATTTAATTTTTTATTATACATGAGAAGGCAGAATATTTGTTGAATTTCACAAAATTTGAATTGGTAATTTTTATTAAAAATTATTATTCTGCAAAACAAAATTCTCTTCATAAACTTATCAATTCAATAATTTTTTTTTTACGATTCATGTCCCACATGGAATTTCGTGAAATTTAAATACCAATTAAATAATCCCTATTATGCTTGAATAAGCAGAAAATTTAAAATTATTATAGGCAAATAAATTGTCTAAATAAGGAACTATTTCTGATAGATTACTAGAAATATGTTTTCAGGGTATAAAACTAAAAAAATGGGGGTAAGAGAAAGGTATGAGAAAAGCACGGAAAAGTAAAATTTCTAAAAGTGTTGCAGTTTTTGCATTAACTTCAAGTGTAATGATTGGGGCATTTGGTCATGTATCAAATGTTACAAAAGCAAGTAGTATCACGAATGCTGATAATATGCTTGCTAATTTAATACCAGCTCAAAGAGCAGCAATCAACCAACTTTCTACAAATGAACAAACGGTACTTAATATTTCTTCCCAAATTGATTTAACATCAACAAATCAAACATCTGTCATTGTTGAATTTTCAAACAAACCAGCTAAAGTTGCACAAATTGAAGCAAGTGTAGCGGGGAAAGAACTTTCAAAATCTGAAGCAGAGGACTTAGTGGATAAAGACCACGAAACATTTAGCCAAGACGTTGGGAAAGTATTAGTTAATGATAATAATAAAAAAGTAGATTACAAGATAAATCATTCATACAAAAATGCATTTAACGGTGTGTCAATGAGTTTACCAGCAAACCAAATTAAAAACTTGTTAAAGTCAGATGCAGTAAAATCGGTATGGAGTAATGAGAAATTTACGATTGATCCACCAGCTGAATCAAAGTCTGAACAATTAAAAGCAGATGAAGCAAATGTTTCCAATTATACTCCTTATGACGCATTAGATCGCTTACATAAGGAAGGGTATACCGGAAAAGGAATTAAAGTAGGGATATTAGATACAGGGATTGACTATCATCATCCAGACTTGAAAGATGCATATAAAGGTGGATATGACTTTGTTGATAATGATAATGATCCAATGGAAACCACCTATGCTGATTGGGTAAAAGCAGGAAAACCTGGTACTGCAAATGGAGCAGACTACTATACAGAACATGGTACCCATGTAGCAGGAATTATTGGTGGACGAGGTATATCGGATAGCGAATACAAAACGGTAGGCGCTGCTCCTGAGGCGGATCTTTATTCTTACCGAGTTCTTGGTCCGGGTGGTAGTGGTACAGCTGAAGCAATTATTGCTGGAATAGATCGAGCAGTAAAAGATGGTATGGATGTTATCAACATGTCATTAGGGAATACATTAAATGACCCACTTTATGCGACATCGGTAGCTGTTAATAATGCAGTATTAAGCGGTATAACAACTGTTGTTGCAGCAGGGAATACAGGCGATAAAATGTATACAGTAGGATCGCCAGCCGCTGCAGCTTTACCTATAACAGTAGGAGCATCATCAATTGCTTTAGATATTTTCCAATATGCTGGCGTACAAAATGGAGCGAATTATTCTTTAAGACAGTTAGCAAGGAATTATGCAGACGATTTAACAACATTAAAAGGGAAAAGCTATCAACTTGTTGATGTTGGACTAGGTAATACATCCGACTTTAATGGGAAAGATGTTAACGGGAAAATTGCATTCATTAAGCGTGGCTCAATTGGATTAATGGATAAGATTATGAACGCAAAAGCAAAAGGTGCTATTGCTGTATTAATGTATAATGATGAAACAAATAAAGCGGAAGGCCCAATCCAATCATTCCTTGGAGAATCTGTAGATGCAATTCCAGCATTTTCCGTTTCGAATGCAGATGGTTTAGCAATCTCAGCCGCATTAAAATCAGGTAAATCTGATTTCACTTTTGGTGACTATACAAAGTTAAAAACAAATGGTGATGAGTTAGCTACTTTTAGTTCAAGAGGACCATCTCGTGTAAATTATGATATTAAGCCTGAAGTAACTGCACCTGGTGTATCGATTCTTTCAACAGTTCCATTCTTTGTAAATAATAAAGTAGCGGATGGATCAAAACCAGAAGATTATAAATATGCTTATGAGCGCTTATCTGGTACTTCAATGGCATCACCTTATGTAGCAGGTGTTTCAGCTTTATTATTACAATCTAATAAGGACTTACAACCAGAAGATGTAAAATCTATTTTGATGAATACTGCTGATCCATTATCAAAAGATTATAGTGTATTTGAAATAGGTAGTGGACGAGTTGATGCATATGAAGCAATCCACTCAAATGTCGAATTAGAAGTAATTGATCAAACACCAACAATTATTAATGGGAAGCAAAAATCGATCAAAGAAATAACAGGTGGAATGAGCTTTGGCTCAATTGGGTTTGAAAATCAAGATATTACAGACTCTCGTAGCGTTATTTTGAAGAATCGTAGTGAAAAAACAAAAACATTTAACGTAAATGTAAAATTTCAAACTGGATTAAGGGGATCTAAAGATGCTGCAGCAAATGGAGTAACATTGTCTGGTCCTACATCCGTTAAGTTAAATGGAATTAGTCAAAAATCAGTTAAGTTCGACTTGAATTTTCCTAAAACGGCTGAAAAAGGAACATATGAAGGTTATGTAACGTTTACGAATACTGCTGATCCAACAGAGCAATACCAGATCCCATTTGGAGGACGAGTTGTAGAAGAAGGAATTAAATCATTTAAAATAGATAATCCATTATTTGGTGTTGATACGATTTGGCCAGCAAATGCAAATCCCAACCTAGCGTTCGAGTTTTCATTAAAAACACATATGAAAACGTTAGATGTTATCTTACAAGATGCAAAAACTGGTGAAGACCTTGGGCTAGTTGGTTCCTATCAACCAATTACTTTAAATGAAGACCAAGTTTACACTAATTTCAATGGCTTTAATTCTTACTACTATCCATTTACTGGTGACCAAAAAAATCCGGTTAGTAATGAACCAGTAATTGCAAAAACCGGACATTATAAATTAAGACTTGTAGGAAGTGACGAAAAAGGGAAAACATTCTCTGCTGCATCAGACTTCATTTTTGAAGCTGGAGCTCCAAAAATGACGACTAGCTTTGATTCATTAGATCAAAAAGTAATTGAATATGACGATAGTCAGTTTGATGCAAATGGACAATTTTTATATGATTTTAACATTCATTTATATGATCCAGAAACGGATGAAGCGAATCGCTTAGGTATCCCAGTAGATCAGTCAAGTAATTCAGTTGTTTCGTTTTACAACGGTCCGCGTCCTGCAAATCCAATTCATACTGATATAAATGGCGATTACCATGATAAGATCCTTGTGAAGAAACAAGATAAACCTTTAGAAGTATCATTTTATGGTTTTGATGCAGCAAGAAACTTTAATTTAAATGCTTCAAATAGGTACAGAGTTGCTTTTGTTGACAAGTCATTACCTTACTATTATTTAAAGGCAAATAAACAGAGTATTACAAATGGAGACACAGTAAATTTCACTGTTCGTTCAAATAATGTGAAAAACTTAAAAACAACTAAAATTACGATTCCTGTAATTAACGGTGAAGGTTCAATTGATAATGTAGTTGTAAATGATGCGGTGAAACAGTATGGTGATGCAAACGTTTCATATACTACTACCCCTTCTGGATCAAAAACCTTATATACAATAACGTTCAATTATTTAGGTAATAAAACATTACCGGAAGATTTACAACTCTTTAACTTTGATGTAAAAACTGCCAATATCTATACGAAAGCTGTGCCTTATGATTGGTTTACAATGAGTGCATCTACAATTGATCAATCGAATGTCACAACAAATGGAGTATATGCTTTCATGGAAAGCTTTACGTTTAAACCAACATATTCTAGATTAGATGGTGCAATCAAAGCTGAGGGATTCTTAAATCCAGTAACTGGTAGTGAAAACTATGCACTTGATAAAAGTAAAATAGGAGCTAAAGTAACCGTTACTTCGTATGACGGTAAAACAGTTGTGGAGCCTACATTAAATAAGGATGGTCAGTATATTGCAAATACACTGAAAGTTGACGAAAAACCTTATACATTAAAAGTAGATATTCCAGGTCACTTTACAATGAATAAACAATTTACTTTATATGACGAAGTCCGTGGCGAAATGGTAGGAAAGAGAATAAACTACAATTTATCAACAGCTGCTGCAGGTGATGTAAATAAAGATAATGTCATTGATATTTTAGATGCATTAGCTGTACAAACGTTTTGGGGTACAAATAAAGCAACTGCAGACTTTAATTTTGATAAAGTAGTAGATCAAAAGGATATGGCCTACATTATTAAAAACTTTGGATTACAAAATCCAAGTGTAGAAAATGCACCGAAACCAAAAACGACATATAAAGGAGCTACTTTAGATAGTATTTTAAGTCAATTAGGTTTGGAGTAAAGAGTTTAATATTTTAAAAAAAGCATCCTCAATTTCAGAGGATGCTTTAAATTTGCAGAAATTGTGATGCATTGTTGAATTCTGTATTTTTGCTGACATTTAAATAAAGTTGCTAGTCCCTCCCGTCACAAAAATATTTTTCTAAATAAATCATTACTTTATCTAGAATTTCACGAATTTTAAATACCTGTTAAATTTTTCGTTTAACAAATAACTATGCAGAAAATTTAAACTAATTATAGACAAAATATTTTGTCAAATTTATTAGTTTCTAGTACTGATTAATAGACTACTAGTGTTAGTGATTTATTCGTTATTACTAGAGATAAAAATGGGGGTAAAGGAAAGATTATGGGAAAACTTGCACCAAAAAGTAAGATGTCAAAAAGCTTTGCTGCAATTGCCTTATCATCAAGTGTTGTTTTAGCTCCACTCGGACATGTAACAAACGTTACAAAAGCTGAAAGCCTTTCAAAAGCCGAATCGATTTTAGCTAATTTAAGTCCGGCACAAAGACAAGCACTAGAAAAACTTTCGACAAATGATCAATCTGGTTTATTTTTAGATGAAAATGTGAACCTAGAAAGTTCTAGTAAAGTGTCTGTAATTGTTCAATTTAAAAATAAACCTCAAAAAGCAGCTATATTAGAAGCTGCAGTAAAGGGCGAGACCTTATCTAATGAGCAAGCAAAAGCGAATGTTGAGTTAGATCATTCAACATTTAAAAACGATTTAGAAGCTAATTTTAAAACAAAGTCAGATGGAAGCTTTAAAATCAAACGTCAATATAAAAATGCATTTAATGGTGTAGCACTAGAAGTACCTGCAAATAAAGTAAAGGATTTATTAAAATCAGATGCAGTTCAAGCGATATACAGTGATTCAACTGTTAAAGTAGAAGAGCCAACAAGTGAAGCACAGCCTTCAAAAGAAGGTCAAGGACAAGGAATGGCCGCAGAACGATCTTATTTAAAGATCGACAAGCTACATGATGAAGGATATACAGGTAAAGGAGTTAAAGTAGCAGTACTTGATACGGGTGTTGATTATAATCATCCAGATATTAAAGATGCATTCAAAGGTGGATACGATTTCGTTGATAACGATAATGATCCAATGGAAACAACATATGCTGATTGGATTAAAGCAGGTAAGCCGGGCGGAAGTACTGGGGCTGCTTCATATGTAACGGAACATGGTACTCACGTTTCTGGAACAATTGTAGGACAAGGGAAAAATAATAGTAACTATGCAACAACTGGAATAGCACCAGATGCAGATTTATATGTGTATCGAGTTCTTGGCCCAGGTGGAAGTGGTACTACTGAGAACATTATTGCTGCGATTGATCAAGCTGTAGCTGATGGAATGGATGTAATGAATCTTTCACTAGGTGCGAACTATAATGACCCGTTATTCCCAGAAGCAATTGCAATTAATAATGCAGTATTAAGCGGAGTGACAGCTGTGGTAGCTGCAGGAAATTCCGGCAATGGAATGTATACGGTCGGATCGCCTGGTGGAGCAGCATTAGCTTTAACAGTAGGAGCAAGTGATGTACCTTCACAAATTCCAACTATGAAGGGTCATCTTGATACAGCCAATTCCGACATACGTTTATTAGCAAAAAACTTTAGTGATGATATTTCAACTTTATTAAGCAATACTTACGACATTGTCAATATTCCTGGAATTGGACAAGCAAGCAATTATAATAATCTAAATGTAACCGGTAAAGTGGTACTCGTTGCGCGTGGAACAAGTACAATTAACGATAAAATATTACAAGCTAAATTAAAAGGTGCTGCAGCAATTCTTATTTACAATAACAATCCAGATGAAGGATATTTGCCTTACTACTTAGGTGAGGGTACTGATTTTATCCCATCTTTTAATTTAACAAATGCTGATGGGCTTGCACTACAGCAAAAAATTACATCAGGTAATACAAAGTTTTCATTTAGTGATTTAGGACAGTTATCAACAAAAGGTGATAACTTAGCTGATTTTAGCTCTAGAGGACCTACTCGAGTAAATTATGAAATAAAACCTGAAATTACAGCTCCGGGTGTAAGTGTTTTATCAACGGTACCTGGCTTTATTCATAGTCCAAACGATCCAACCAACTACCAATATGCATATGAACGTATGTCAGGTACGTCGATGGCAACACCTTTCACGACAGGCGTTGCTACCTTATTAAAACAAGCAAATCCAGATTTACAACCTGAAGATATTAAATCGATTTTAATGAATACAGCAGATTCGTTAAGTCAGCCTTACTCCGTATTTGAAGAAGGCGCAGGTCGCATTAATCCTTATAACGCAATTCATTCTACAATTGAAATAAAAGTAAAAGAAAGTACACCTACAATTATTAATGGAGAAGTGGAACAAATTAATATTGATACTGGTGCACTTAGCTTCGGGAATAAGGCTTACAATGGATTTGATCTTTCAGATACTCGTACAGTAACACTGCTGAATAGAGGAGAAAAAACAAAAACGTTTAATATTCAAGTAAATTATCAATCAAATATACGAGGTTCGAAAGTTGCCGTAGCAAATGGAGTTACCGTTCAAGCGCCTACATCTGTTACATTAAAAGGGGTTAGCCAAAAGAAACTAAATATAGCGTTAAATATACCTAAAACGGCAGATAAAGGAATTTACGAAGGTTATATTGTCTTTACAAATAAAGATAATCCAATAGAAACTTATCGAATTCCATTTGGTGTGCATTATGTTGAACAAGGATTCCAAAGCTTGAACCTTAGTCGTCAATCAATTTCAACTGATCGCAATAATCTATCTGCACCATTATATTCGCCTTACTTAACGGCTAATTTTACGTTAAAATCGCACATGAGATATATTTACGCGGTACTAACTGATGCGACAACTGGTGAGGACTTAGGAATTTCAAATGCATTCGATGGAGTAGCCTATAATGAAGGTGTTCAATATAATATTCAACCGTTTATGGGATACTATTATCCATTTACAACCGATTCAAGTAGTCCTTTTGACAATAAACCAGTTAAAGCAAAAGAAGGTCACTACAAAATGAAATTGATTGGTTATGATGATAATGATAAAGCTTTTACGATTGCACAAGATTTATTCGTTGATAATACAATGCCAAATCAATTTGATGTCCAAGTACAAGGTGAAAAACCTGGTAATCCATTTATTGAATATAAGCCAGAACAAAAAACAATTCCTATTACAGCTTCAATTAATGATAAAATTGTCGATCAAATGAAAGCAATTGGTTTAAAGGCTGATCAATCTCAAAACTATATTGGTTATTATTACAATAGTTTTTATCTTACAGGTAAGCTTTCACTTGATGAAAATGGAAAAGCAAAAGATGAAATTGCGATGCAACCAAATTTATCAGTTTTAAATGTTCGTTTTGCTGGAGTAGATCAAGCAACAAATTTCAACGGAATGAAGCAATATCTATTTGTTAAAGAAGGTACACCTTATGTTTACGGACAAGCAAATGTCGCGACAAGATTAAATCAAGTAAATGCTCAAGTTGGGGACAAAATTACAGTAACTTTAACGGCAAATAATCTAGCGAAATTACAGAAAGCTAATTATAATTTTACGACGAGTACGTTAGATACAAATATTGTCAATATTGCTTTAAACCCTGAAGCAAAAAAACTTGGTGGGCAATTAAATGTAACGACAACAAATCTTTCAAGTACAACAGTTAAATCAAATGTAGATGTGACATTTGATGGTACACAAGATGTATCTGGCGATATTCCAATGGTTGATGTAACGATTAAAATACCAGAATTAAATGATGTGTATAATTATTCTAGTTTTTATAGTGTTAATTCAACATTTACAAGTGTAGATAATGTAGTGACAAAACCACTTACAGCTATTGTACCAATCAATATTTTATCAAATACCTCAAGTGTCATTGGTTATATTCATCCTGAGAGTTTCAATAATGCAGACGGAACATTAAAATATATCGATTATACGAAACTTGGTGCAAATGTAACAGTGGTAGATAGTAAAGGAAAAAAATACACTGGTACAATGGATTCAAGAGGTCAGTTTACGATCGGTGGTTTACCAGTAACGAAGGATGCATTTACAGTTGTTACGGATATTCCTGGACACTTTACAACTTATGGAAAATTTGATACTGCATATAACACAATCGATGGATTCATCTATGGTTATAAATTGAGACTAGGAACTGAAACAGTAGATACTGCAACAGCTGGAGATATAAATAAAGATAATGTGATCGATATTAATGATGCTCTAGCTATTGAAACGTACTGGGGAACGAACAAACGCTCAGCAGACATCAATTTTGATGGAACAGTTGATGCGAAAGATTTTGCTTATGTAGAAAAGAACTATTTATTGCAAAATACAGCTGTTGATAACGCTCCAAAACCAGCTAAAAAATATAAGGGGAAAACATTAGCAGATATCAAAATTGAGTTAGGAATTCAATAATTTATAAATTTTACTTCAAGGCATAAAGCACGCTTTTAACATAAGCGTGCTTTTATTCTAATTAGATAGTATGGCAAGATTTAGAGATTGAACATCATGGTTAAAGCTGATTTTATTATTTCTAAAAGATAACTTGGGGGAGAAGTAATGTTTGAAAGAGAAATCATTAAATATTATAGGAAGGAAAAAGGATTTAGCCAGGATGAGCTTTGCGAAGGGATTTGCTCAAAATCTCATTTAAGTAGAATTGAAAGTGGGAGAGTTAGTTTATCTTCTAAGATTTTAGCCTTATTATCAGAACGATTAGGGATTGATATAAACGAAAAGCTTAATTCGTATCATATGATTGAAAATTACTTAGAAGAGTTAAAGAATGCATTAATTATGCACAACTCAAATAAAGTCGACGAGATTATACAAAAATTAGAACAGATCCCATTTATCTCATCATCTCAATACGTAGTAAGAAATCTTTTAATATTAGCTAGATATTATCTTTGGAAAAATAATTTAAAGCAATCACTAAAAATAATAAATTCTGTTGAGAGAAAGTATAGTGAAAATCTGTCTGAATATGAAAAAAACTTTCTGTTACATATTAAAGCAATCTATTATTTAAGCATATATAGGTCAACGACGAGTGTAGATTTACGAGCTGCGGTAGGGATTTTAAATCAAATAAATCTTAAAGAATATAAAAATAAGGAAGTTTACTATCATTTTGCACTAGCCTATCATTATGCAGGAGAGAATCTATTAGTCTATATAAATGCGAAAAAAGCACTACATTATTTTAATGCTACTCATAATTATGTACAGTCTATAAATGCACAAATCCTTATTTTAATTCAATATGAAAAGGAACAAGAAATGAGTTTTGTAAAGATTGTTGAAAAATATAAGGACTTAATCTGGAATTGTGACAGTGTTGGGGCAAGTAATCAAAAAGCGATATTATTAAATAATTTAGGTATAAGTTATTTTAAAAGAGGAGATTTTGAAAATGCTGCGCATTACATTGAACGATCACTTCAATTAACAGATAAGACATCAGTTTATTATTTAAGGAGATATTATAATTATACTGAGACTTGTTTGGAGGGTAGGTTATTACCTAAAGATGAACTTTTAGAGCTTACTAATGAAGGAATAAAATTAGCAGAAAAAAATAATAGTTCAATTCATATTACTTTATTTAAACTTTTAAAACTGTGTTGTGAAAATAACCAAATTCAATATTATCAATACTTAAATGATATAGCAATTCCACACTTTAAATTAACAAATAATATTTCATACTATAATCAATATGGAAAAAAATTATATAAGCATTTAATTGCTAATAAACAATATAAGAAAGCTATTGAATTAGAATGTGAATTTCGATCATTATGATTTACCGGGTGGGGAATTATTCATGTGGTCAATAAACACCTAATAAAAAACTTTTTGTAAGCAGTTATTGAAACTGCTTACTTTTTTTATTTACAAAAAGGATTATTAAACTTTCATAAACTATGAAAATAGTTTTTATCGAAATATGATAGACAGGTAACTAAACATAGGGAGATTAAAACATAGAACATCATGCAAGAAAAATGGAACCGCTTTCTACTAGTATTTGAACAATTGATAAAATAATGGATTCATTCTAGATTATAAAACTATTTTAGGAGGGTTAAAAATGCAAATTCCAATTAAGAAAACGCTTGATAAAATTCCAGGTGGTCTAATGGTTGTTCCACTTTTTCTAGGAGTATTAACGAATACCTTTTTCCCGCAATTTTTACAAATTGGAAGTTTTACAACGGCATTATTTAGTAAAGAGGCATCATCTACAATTTTGGCATGTTTTATGTTTTTAATTGGTTCACAAATTAATTTCAAATTAGCACCAAAGGCATTAAAAAAAGGTGCAATATTATTAACAGGAAAATTTATAGTGGGTGCAGGTATAGGTTTAACTGTAGCGATGCTTTTTGGGCCAGCCGGAATTTTAGGATTATCACCATTAGCTATCCTTGCAGCATTATTAAATGCTAATGGTGGATTATATGCATCTCTTGCTTCATCATATGGTGACGAAACCGATGTAGGTGCATATGCTTTATTTTCTTTAAAAGATGGCCCATTTTTTACATTAGTTGCATTAGGTGCATCTGGCCTAGCCACAATTCCTTTTCAAACTCTTATAGGAGTATTAATTCCAATCGTAATAGGAATGATTTTAGGAAATATTGATTCTGATATGAGAAAGTTCCTTGGAAGCAGTAAATTATTATTAATCCCATTCTTCTCATTCCCATTAGGTGCGGGAATGAATCTTTCAACTATTATAAAAGCAGGAGGTCCTGGCATATTACTAGGATTAATAGCTGCATTCACTGGAATTGGAGCTTATGTACTATTAAAGTTATTTAAAGAAAATCCGATCGTTGGTTTAGCAACAGGGTCAACTGCAGGGAATGCTGTAGCTACACCAGCTGTTGTTGCAGCAGCAGATCCAACCTTAGCTGCCATAGCACCAGGAGCTACTGCGCAAGTTGCAGCAGCATGTGTAATATCAGCAATAGTTTGCCCTATTATTGTTAATTATGTATTTAAAATGTCCGAAAAGAAAAAAGCTAATAAATCAATTGCAAGAGCATCATGACAATAAAATAAAAATTTACTGTAATCCTGGCAACCATGCTTCCGAAGCTTTAAGCCAATTTGAAAAAGAAACAAAGAAAAAGCAGTTAGCGGTTTCACTTTCTGCTTTTTTTAGTTACAAAAAAGGGTTTTTAGTTAAAGAAATAGTATGATAAGGAAAATTTTATTAACATGGTTTCGATATTGTCTAAAATTGCTAATTTAAGATAGAAGGAAGGAAACACCATGAATGTACTTGAGCGTGTACCTGAGAATGTTATTATAACTACAATAAAAGGAAAAGAAGTTCTCTCCAATCCTTTTTTGAATAAAGGAACAGCTTTTACGAAAGAGGAAAGGGAAGAACTTGGGCTTGAAGGTCTGTTACCTCCACAAGTAATAACCCTTGATGAACAAGTTAATAGGGTTTATGAACAATATTCGATGCGGACGACCAATCTATTCAAAAACGGGCTGCTTTATGATTTATATAATCGTAATGTTGTCTTGTTTTACCGCCTTTTGAAAGAACACCTGGCAGAAATGCTCCCAATCATCTACACTCCAACTGTCGGCGATGCAATCCAGTCATACTCCCATAGATACCGACGTTCAGATGGCTTATATCTTTCGATCGATAATCCTGAGGGAATAGAAAAGGCATTTTATAATCTTGGGAAATCAAAAAATGGTGTTGATTTAATTGTCGTGACCGATTCTGAAAGCATTCTTGGTATTGGGGACCAAGGGATAGGCGGTATTAATATAGCGATTGGTAAACTTGCCGTGTACACGGCTGCAGCTGGTATTGATCCAAACCGTGTTCTACCAATCGTGTTGGATGTTGGCACGAACAATCAGGCTTTGATTGCAGATCCTATGTATATCGGCAACAAATTCGCACGTGTCCGAGGTAATCGTTATGATCAATTCATTGATTTATTCGTTCAGACTGCTAGGGATTTCTTTCCAGAAGTTCTCATTCACTGGGAGGACCTTGGCAACGTTAATGCGCGAAATATCTTGGACAAATATGGTGACAAAATTCTAACCTTCAACGATGACATTCAGGGGACAGGTGCCGTTACCCTTGCTGCTATTATGTCTGCTTTGAAAGTAACAGGAGAATCCTTGAAGGACCAGCGCATTGTTGTCTTTGGACCAGGAGCTGCTGGCATCGGTAACGCAGACCAAATGGCAGATGTCATGGTTCTAGAAGGATCGACCAGAGAAGAAGCCTTTGATCGTTTCTGGGCTGTAGACTATCGGGGTCTATTAACAGATGAAACACCAGATGTTCTGCACTTCCAGAAGCCTTATGCAAGAAAGGTGGATGAAGTTAAGGATTGGGATAAGAATGAGGAAGGGATCATTTCATTAATGGAAGTAGTTCAAAGGGTGAAGCCAACAATCCTGATTGGTACTTCAGGACAAGCCGGCGCGTTCACTGAAGAAATTATTAAAGAAATGGCCAAGCACGTTGACCGACCTATCATCTTGCCTATGTCCAATCCGACTGCATTGACTGAAGCAGTGCCGGAAAACCTGATTAAGTGGACCGATGGTAAGGCTCTAATTGCAACAGGTAGCCCGTTTGCCAATGTAGAATACAAAGGTGTTTCCTATGAAATTGGACAGTCAAATAATGCATTTGTATTTCCTGGCCTAGGTTTGGGGGCGATTGTTGCAAAAGCTGAAGTGATCTCAAAAGGAATGTTTGCAGCTGCTGCTTATGCGGTTGCAAGTATGTCTGACACTAGTAAACCTGGAGCATCCCTGCTGCCATCTATTGAAAAGCTACATGAAGTCTCAAAATACGTAGCCATTGAAGTAGCCTATGCAGCTATACACGAAGGAATTGCAAGAGCAGATATTCAAGATGTTGAAAATGCGATTGAAGATGCTATGTGGAAAGCTGAGTATAAAGAAATTAAGAGTATAGCTTTAGAAGTATAGAAGTCAAGGGGATAGCAAATAAAGTTAGTCCTTATTAATAAAACAGAGCCTAAATATTGAAAAAAATAAAGATGGAGCAATTGTTTTACGTTGACTCCATCTTTATTTCTTTACCACCTTGCTTAACCAAATCGTGGCGGGTGAAATTTTACTAATAAGTTGATTTAATATAGAGACTGCAAAGCTCTTCAAGAGAGCGTTGCGGTCTCTTAGTATGTAATGGATAAACCTTATTCATACTATCATTAAGCAGATAACCTGGAGGAGATTATGAAAAAGGGCAGATATAGTTTACAAGCCATCATCATTATTTTTGTATGCCTTGTTGTCGCTTTGTCACTAGGTATAACCGATTTGCTAATCAGTAAGAGAATTACTTCCAGTGTGGAAGAGACACAGAAAGAAAAGGTACTCAATATTGCAAAAATCGTGTCTCTTAACCCGCAAGTAATTGGGTCTCTTGAGGGGAAAACAAATTCGACAGAAATAGAAGCTTTTGCTAATCAAATAAAAGATTTAACGCATGTTAACTTTGTTGTTGTCATGGATATGAAAGGAATCCGGCTTTCCCATCCGGATCCCAGTGAAGTTGGAAAGAGATTTAGGGGAGGAGATGAAGGACCAGTCCTTCGAGGGAAAGAGTATGTATCTATCTCAAAGGGGATTCTCGGGCCCTCCATGCGGGCATTTACACCAATAATGAATTCAAATGGAAAACAAATCGGCGCTGTTGCGGTTGGGATTTCTTTGGAAAACGTAACGAAGGCTGTACATAAAGGTCGGATGGGGATGATGATTGGGACAATAATCGGAATATTAATCGGGGTAACCGGTGCGGTGGGCTTAGCCAGGTTTATCAAAAAAATCTTATTGGGCCTCGAGCCGTTCGCTATAGCTAAGCTACTTGAAGAGAGGAGTTCCATGCTCCAGTCGGTGCGTGAGGGAATTATAGCCATTGACCAAGAAGGGAAAATTACCCTTGTAAACAGGGCTGCACAAAAGCTTTTTAAAAAAGCCGGCCTAAAAGGGAATCCAAAAGGACTCAAAATAGAAGATTATTTACCTGAGACCCGCTTAACCCGTATTTTGCAGTCTGGAGAAACCGAGGTTGATCAGGAACAGGATCTGCATGGGGTTACTATTTTGGTAAACAGGGTGCCAGTAGTGGTGGATAATCAACCGGTTGGAGCAATCGCTACATTCCGTGATAAAACGGAAGTTCAGTTATTGGCCGAACAGCTCACAGGGGTGCGTAATTATGCGGATGCCCTTCGTGCCCATGCCCATGAATTCATGAATAAGATGCATGTTATTCTTGGCCTAGTCCGTACCGAACAATACGACACACTTGCGAACTATGTGAGTGAAACGGTTAACCATCGGGAAATGGAAATGGGTTTTGTAACAAAGAATGTCCTGGATCCGGTTCTAGCTGGATTTTTGATTGGCAAGCTAAGCTTTGCAAGAGAATCAGGTGCATCACTATCATTTGATTGCACAAACAAGATCCCCCAGCCTGTGAATCCGGAAATCACTCAAGAACTCATAACGATTATTGGAAACCTTGTCGATAATGCAATGGAAGCGATCGCGAACAGTCCTGTCAAAAAAGTTGACTTAAAGCTTGACTACGCAGAGGATATTTTAACAATCGAGGTTAAGGATACAGGTATGGGAATGACAAAAGCAATACAAAATAAAATATTCGATAAAGGCTTCTCCACGAAAGGAGATAACCGTGGGGTCGGACTATATCTTTTAGCTCAGGGTATTGAAAGACTTGAAGGGGACCTAATCATTTCTTCTAAGCCGGGAAAGGGAACGAATTTTGCGGTTTATATACCTTATAAAGCAGAGGATGAAAAGGCATGATCAATGTAATGATTGTAGAAGACGACCCTATGGTGGCGGAAATCAATAAACAATACCTTTCTAAGATTGATGGCTTCCGTTTAACTAAAATAGCCAATTCAGTCGATGATGCGATCCTTGTGCTTAGAAAGCAAGATATACACCTTATACTTCTGGATATTTTTATGCCGGGCAAACATGGGTTAGAGTTATTGACGTACCTCCGGAAAAATGAACTTGAAGTTGATGTAATTATTATTTCAGCAGCTTCTGATCTAGAGCGAATCAAAACGGCATTAAGGTATGGGGTTGTCGATTATTTAATAAAGCCTTTTGAATTTGAAAGGTTCAATGCTGCTCTTGTTAGCTATCAGCAAAAGACCCGGTTTACCGATAAACTGGAAACAGTCAGCCAACAAGAGCTCGATAATTATCTTTTACACAGGGATGAAACTACAATAATTGAAGAGCTGCCAAAAGGGTTAACTAAGGATACTTTAAAGCAAATATGGGAAGCAGTTCAGGAATTGAAGGAGGTGCCGTTTTCCACCGAAGAAGTGGCAAATGTTGTAGGCATTTCAAGGGTATCAGCGAGAAAGTATATGAACTTCTTAAAGGATTTAGGAATCCTTAATGTAAAGGTTATATATGGAACCATCGGAAGACCAGTTTACCAGCATGAATATAACCAAATTAACGAGTACTTAATAAAAAACTTTCTGTAAGTGTTTATGACTGAATTAAGTGTAGAAGCCGGTGGTTGTTCTCGCTTATTAATAATTTACTTAAGAAATAGCAAATAGATTAAAATAGAAAATGGTAGCGTGGGTGCTTAAACCAACCCTACCATTTTACAGATTAACCATAATTTTAGCTACAAGAGAGTTGTCTAAGCCATGAACGAGCCTATTTTTCTTACTAGCCAAATACATAAACATGTGGAAGAATCGAATTAACTAATAAAGAGCCCCGAAAAATCGAGGCTTTGATAACAAACTGAAAAAATACTATTTTACATGATTTTTCTTATTATTTTTTAACCACAGGTACCCAAAATTCGCCGTAGAAAGTGCCGTCGCCGTTATCTTTGCGATAAGTCGCGTTTGGACCACCAACGTACGCATAGTCAGTGACTTGGGTCAAGACTTCGCCAAAAGCACGGTATGTTAGCTGATCAAACAAAGTTTCCTTATCGCCATTTCCTGCGACCACGATGTATTCGCTCTCTGGGAATTCGATGATGCGTGTTGCATCAGACACTGATTTACCAGCTTCTACTGCAAAATAATTCCAAGGTTTTCCTTGATAAACTTCGTTGACTGACCATTCGCGATCGTCTTTTGCTGCGTCTTTGAGCTTATCAAAACGTCCGTCAGCCTTAAGAACACTCCAAAACTCAGCTTTTTCCTTTTGCATAGCTTGCATGTCTTGGAAATTCGACTGGATTGAAAAACCATAAGCGGTCAATGTGAACGATTTTTTATGTTCAAGTGTGTAATTTTCCATGTGAGTACTCCTTTTTTTCAGATCTTGTTTTTTAAATTTTGACAAATTTAGCAGAGTTTAGACTTCTACTTTTTTTACACGAAGCCACATTTCGCCGTAGAATTCACCGTTTTCAGCTGATTTGACGAATGTTGAGTTACCAGGTCCAACGTATTTGTAGTCTGTGATTTCTTGCAACATGCCGCTGAAAACCTTGCCTGTGATTTCGTCAGCAAGGCGATTTTTGTCAGTGCTTGTGCCAGGCACGACGAGATAGTCTCCAGCAAGGAAGTCGAGGACGACCGCGCCTTCCACGTCGAACTCACCCATCACGCCAAATCCGCGCCAAGCCTTGTGTTCGATAGCATAGTTGATTTGATATTCTTGCCCGTCAGCAAGCGCGAGAAGTTCAGCTAGCTTGCCATTTTCAGTAATTTCGGCTTTTTTCGCTGCAGTTTTTGCAGCATTACCTGCCCAGTCATTGTAGTCTTCAAGCGAAACACCGAAAGCAGTCATTTTGTAGTTTTCTGTGATTGTTTTGATTGAGTATTTAGACATTATATTCTCTCCTTTGTGGATTTATTTTTTACAAGATTGATTCTAATAGCCAAATGTATCAAAAAATGATACTGTTTTTCGAAGATCAAATAAATAAAGTTTTACTAACTTTTCCCTTTACATATTTTTTTAGAGAGCTGATCAGCACAAGCTGCTTTGCTGATTGAACTATTAAGTATTTTTGATTTTTGTTCATTTTACATTTTCAATAATTAATGTAAATCTGTTATTACTGTTATTTATTTGATACATTTTTGATACAATAAAAATATGAAGAAAATAGAACGAGTAAACCTGATCATGCGTTACATAAATAATCGCGCACATTTTACGATTGCTGAAATTCAGCGAGAGTTCAAGATATCCCGCGCAACGGCGATCCGCGACATTAACGAGATTCAGTCTATGGGATTTCCACTGACGTCCGAGATTGGTCGTGGTGGTGGCTACTTTGTCATACAAAATCAGTATCTGCCCGCAACCCGCTTCACGGCAGAAGAGCTGAAGGCGATGTTTATCAGCTTTATCGCCTCGAAAAATTCGCAGCTGCCTTATCTGCAAAATCGCCGCTCAATCACTGAAAAACTCATCGGCATCGCGTCCCAAACCCAGCAAGACGAGTTGATCGAGCTGAATAATATTTTGCTTTTTGAAAATACAAATCCTGCCAATCCGAATCTTTTGGAGCTCGATGATGCTGCGCCTGAAGAGCTGAACCAATTGATTTCTCTTGCAGTACGGGATAAACATTTACGCGTGACTTATGAGATGACTCCTGGCTGGCCGCAGTTGATGGACGTTTTTTTACTACACATTTTTAACTCGAACGCTCAGTGGCTGGTTGAGGTTTATGATTTTGATTCGGATGAGTTTCATTATTTACCTGTTGATATGCTGCGGGATTCGGCAATTTCTGAGAAGGAGATGAAATGGTCTGAGCAAGAGATTTTAAACAAAAAACGGCTTTTTGCACGTGAGTCTAATCTTGTAGTAAAACTTGATACGACCGGTATTCAGCGCTTTAAACGTATGCACCCGCCGGGAATTGTTTTGTCATTAACTGGGATGTTTCAGTCGAGTGGGATTTTCAATGTACAGTTGGATGTAACCGATGTTGAGGCGCTAGAGTATTATGCGGATTGGCTTTTGTTTTTGGGGAAAGGGGTCGAGTTTGAGAGGATTCCTAATGAGCTGCGGGTGATTTTGGAAGAGCGTTTAGTCAATTTACGATTTCCTTGAGTTTTATCTTAGATATTTAAAATGGGAGTACGATATAAACTTTCATTCACTGTTGTGAATCTGAGGATTCATGGATGGCTAACGCATGCATATGTTACATAAAACTTGGGAGCTGATGATTAGCTCCCCGTTATTTTGTGTAAATGAAAACCCTAAGCTAGGCAAAAACCTTAGATTGTATTACACCGATGATCAGTAATCAAAGATTTCGTTCTCTGTTTGTGTTTAGAATCTCCTTAGCCTTGCTTGTTAGATTAATTCCTGCCCTACCTCTATTTGTTTGCAAATATCCTCTAATTTTTAGGGAATTCAACCGGTGTCTAACCTGTGCTTCAGATAAGTTCATTTCGACTTCTTGACTCTTCTCAGAAATAATCCTTCTTCCGATGATCTTTCCATTTTCCTCATAATTCATGATGAGGTTAAGGATGAAAAGTGATTCTTCATCAAGAGTGGTTGAACCTGAATAAAAGGACGGTATACTCTTGATTGTGTAGCTATTTGTATTCCTATGAGGAGATTTTTGAAAAAAATGTTGATTAGGCAAATCATTTTTCGTTATTTGGTTTCCAGTACGGACTGCAAGCATGTAATCTATGGTATTTTTAAGTTCTCTTACATTTCCATACCATGGATAAGCTTGAAGTTCTTCAATTAATTCATGTTCAATTTTGACTTTACGGTCCGATAGCGCAACAAAATGTTTAGCCAATAATTCAACGTCATTTTGACGAACCCTTAATTCGGGAAGGTGTATAAAGAGTACCTTAAGCCTATGGTATAAGTCTTCTCTGAAAACATTTTCTTGAATCATTTTCAATAGATTCTTATTGGTTGCTGCAATAATCCGAACGTCAATGGGGATGATTTGACTTCCACCAACACGCATGATTTCTTTTTCCTGCAATACTCGAAGTAGTCGTGCTTGAAGTTTGAGACTAATATCTCCAATCTCATCCAAAAAAATAGTGCCACCATTTGCTTGCTCAAACAATCCTATTTTTCCGCCCTTTTTTGCTCCTGTAAAAGCTCCGTCCGCATAACCGAATAGTTCACTCTCAACTAAATCATCCGATAAAGCACTAAAGTTAACGGCAAGAAAAGGGCCGCTATTTCGAAAAGAAGCATTATGAATGGCACTTGCAAACAACTCTTTTCCTGTACCACTTTCACCTTCAATTAAAACCGTTAAATCATTCTTAGCTAACCTTTTGGCAATCTGTTTCGTTTCTTGGATGGAAGAGCTAATTCCGACGATATCAGGAAAGTTGTATTTTGCTATGTATCCTTTTTTAACAAATTCTTTTCTTAATTTACGTTCATATCCAATGGTCTTGAGGGCATTTCTAAAAGTTACAATAATTGATTGATCATTTATATGCAGACGTTCTACGATCACATCTAATCCGTTTACAACAAATATACCGCTTTCTTGTTGACTATTTGAAAGGATAAAAGTTAACAAATCAATATTATCAATAATGGAATGAATAGGATGACCAATAGCATGTTTGTTTTCTATTTTTAGCATATTTTCCAAGAATTCATTGAAAACAACAATCATTCCTTTATTATCAATCGCTAGTATTCCGTCACCAACACCATCAATAACTTGATGAAGTTGTCTATGAGCTTTCGCTAAATTCTTCGTCAAATCTACTATTTTTCGATAATACCTTTCAGAAACATGGTTGCCGTAATCCTCCATTAGATGGAATCGCTCCAAAATGGACATAATCGTTGTAATATCTATTAATCTATGACCTATATTAATCACTTTTTCTACAAAATTGGGGATAATTTTAAGTTCGCCCGGTGTGATTGCAAGCTTAATCATTTGTATATTTGTTTTTCCTGGATAGTAAGGGATATATTCAATATGGTTTAGTCCTAATTGACGCATGGTTTCAATCGATTCATATACTGTTTCAGGATTATCATTCACATATAGGGCTTGTGTTCCTTCTGGCAAAAATAAAAGTTGATCTACGTTTTCATAATTTAATGTCCGTTTTGCAATGATTACCTCGCAATTCTCCCCAATATAGTCTTTGACCGTTTCTATCGTAAATTTATTAGGTAAAACGATTAATGCAGAATGAAATACTTTTGGAATACTTTCTTCTACAGAAAAACTTTCAATCTCTATGAGGTCACTTAACATCTCTGCTAGTTGTTGATGCAGAGCTTTTCGTGTTTCTTTTAAAACGGTAATCAATACAATGTGATTGTTTTCAAATTCGGTCATAGAACACCTCTTTAGTTGAATTTTATTGGTCTAAAGTTGGTTAATCAATTTGGTTATTAAATAACCAAATAATAACCAATTATAATCCAAATCAACTTGGCAAGCACTGTGAAAACAACGAAATATTTAAAAGAATGTAAATAATTATTTAAATTTTAATGTTGGCACGACACTTGCTTATATAAATAGCATGTAAAGAATTAATGAAATTAGTAGAGTAGTAATTGACCTATTCAATTCTTTATCATTTGTTAGAAAAAGGAGGAAGGTAAGAAGATAAAATCACTCAGTGAAAAACAACGAATAAATGAGGTGAGAGGAAATGAAACCACTAATTGGCGTTACCGGATATTATGTTGACCATAGTGAGATAGGGAAGGAAGGCTTACGTGGATTACCAGGTCAAGATATGGCAATCTTTTCTTATGACTATATCCGTTCGCTTCAACGGGCGGGTGCTACGGTTGTACTACTTCCAATTGAAGAAGCTGATCAAATCGATTCCACACTTAACCAATTAGATGGGTTATTATTGGCTGGTGGGGCGGATATCAATCCACTTTATTATGGTGATTTACCCAAAGCGTATTTAGGCACAGTAGAGGAAGAACGAGATAACTTTGAATTAAACCTGGCAAGAAAAGCTTTAGAAAAAGATATGCCTATTCTAGGAATCTGTCGAGGATTACAAGTGTTGAATGTTGCATCTGGTGGGACTCTATATCAAGACTTAGAACATGAGATGGGCCCTGAATATTTCCATGTTCGGGAACAGTTTCGTAAATGGCAAGGCTCCCATTCTATTAATGTTCTTGAAGGGAAAAAAATTTATGAGGCTATTGGCCAAAAATCCTTAATGGTTAATTCTTTTCATCATCAAGCAGTCAAAACGTTGGGAAGAGATTTTGAAGTGAGTGCTTGGTCGTTTGATGGTGTAATAGAGGCAATCGAATCCAAAGCTCATCATTATGTAACAGCTGTCCAATGGCATCCAGAAATGATGTCGGAAAGGGATATTCTACAGCAGCGTTTATTTAATCACTTTGTTAATGTAACTAGTAAAAAGGTGGTTAAATCTTAGAGTGCCATGAGAAATAGGATAGATGGCATTTAGTTACCTCTTAAAGATATAAAGAGTTATTCGTAATATGACAGTCTGGTATGCTTTCGCAGACGAGGTAACCAGACTATCTGTTGCCAAAAATTTATTGAAAAGGGGATCGGTATATGAGTCAACTGTCAGGAAAAGTAATTTTAGCTGAGTCAGGAGAAAAAAAGGAAAAAAGAGAATGGAAAATAAACGTATTTGCACTGTTACTTGTCTTTTTAGTCATTTCAACCATAATTACACATATAATGCCAGCTGGAGAATATGCACATATTGAAAAAAATGGGCATACAACGGTAAATCCAGATTCATTCAGATGGATTGCATCAGCACCGCTTGGATTTTTTGATATGGTAAAAGCTATTCCTACAGGGATGGTAGAAGCAGCTAATATTATCTTTTTTGTGCTTATTATTGGAGGATTTTTTGGTGTATTAAAGGCATCAGGTACGGTTGAGGCTCTTGTTTCAACCATGGCAAAAAATCTCGCTAACCGTGAAAAGCTGATGATTCCTATTATAATGCTTTTCTTTGCACTTGGAGGATCCTTAATGGGGATGGCTGAAGAAAGTTTGGCTTATGTACCTCTGTTTATTCCATTGGCTCTTGCACTTGGTTTTGATACGATAACAGGAACTGCGATGGTATTGGTAGGGGCGTCCGTCGGATTTACAACCGCAATTATGAATCCGTTTACAGTGGGGATGGCCCAAGGGATTGCAGGTCTTCCTATGTATTCTGGGATGGGTTTCCGCCTCGTATTATTCGTAGTCATGTATCTTATTGCTGTTACATTTGTCTATCGTCATGCTATGAAAGTAAAGAAAAATCCATCAACTGGAGTTTTTGGAAAATTCGATACAAATAAATCAGACAATCTATTAACAGCGAATGTAGAGCTAACAACAAGACATAAGTGGATTTTAACAGCATTTTTTATTAATTATGTTATTCTTGTTTTCGGTGTTATTAAGTATGAATGGTATATAACAGAAATTGCATCCTTATTTATTATCTTAACGATAGTAATTGCAATCCTTGGCAAGATATCTATTGAAGATACTGTAGAATCTTTTACACAGGGATCGGCATCTTTAGTCAGCGGAGCTTTAATTATTGGTGTATCGCGCGCCATTCTGGTCGTATTGAATCAAGGTCATATTATAGATCCCCTACTTCACCAAGTATCGGAAGGAATGAAACATATTCCTGCATTTTTAAGTGTTGTCGGAATGTACAACTTCCAAGCGGCTATCCATTTCATATTATCATCAGGTAGTGGTCATGCGATGTTGACAATGCCTATTATGGCACCGCTTGCAGATTTATTACATATTACACGCCAAACAACAGTATTATCCTTTTCATTTGCGGATGGTATTGGAAATATTATATTTCCGACAGGTGGAACGCTAATGGCTGGGTTGGCAATTGCAGGAATTTCCTGGACAAGGTGGGCAAAGTGGATTCTCCCTTTGATTTTAATTGAATACACAATCGGTTTAATAGCGGTTATAATTGCTCATCTTATCAATTATGGTCCATTCTGAGATCGGAAGGATCGTTCTATGTTTTTTGTATTTTAAGCATAGGAAATTTGTAGTTAATTTATGAGGAGACAATCGTTTTAAGAGATCATCTATATGGATGCTCTCTTTTTTTTATGTAATATTAATCGATTTTTTAATTGATTAATGTAATGTCCTATTGGAATGATATCTTTCAATAGTTTTTTTTGTTTATGAAAGTATAAATTGGAGAGAGAAAATTTAATTCCAAGTGGTGCCAAGTTTTAGGAATTAAGTATAAGTCAAACTACGTCTTTGTTTTCGCTTTAACGGCCGCTAGTAGGTTTGATTAAAACTACTATGTTGCTCAATATTTTTAGGGAATATAGTCGAAAATCGTAATATTTTTATAGTACTTGCGATAATAAAGGGTTAAAATAACCCATTTGACCGAAAAGTGAATTTTCTGAATAATTATAGAAAGAAATTAAATGATCGTTAAACAGATCGTAGCCATCATTTAATTTTAGTGGCAATAATTAATTACTAGGAGGAAGAAAATGGGGACATCGGTACAAAGAAGTAAGATTGTAAAAAGCATGACTGTTTTAGCTTTATCGTCTAGTTTTCTTTTAGCTTCATTTGGTAATGTAACGAATGTATCAAAAGCTGTTAGCTCTACAAACGTTGAGGACATGCTCGCTAAGTTAACACCAACACAAAGGGCTGCTTTAAATCAACTTTCAACGAATGAATCTACAGGTCTTAAAATTTCTTCTGATAAGGATTTAAATACTACAGAGCAAGCTAATGTCATAGTTGAGTTTGTACATAAGCCTGCAAAAGTTGCTCAAATTGAAGCTAGTTTAGAAGGGCAGCAATTATCTGCAACTGAGGCTACACAATTAGTTGATCAAGATCATAATACCTTTCAAGAAGATGTAGACCAAATATTAACAGATGAAAATAATTCAAAAGTAAACTATAAGATTAATCGTATTTATGAACATTCTTTTAACGGTGTTTCGATTAGCTTACCAGCAAACCAAATTAAGAATCTATTAAAATCGAAGGCTGTAAAAAATGTATGGAGTGATGAGACGTTTTCAATTAATCCACCTAATCTAAAGGAACAAAGTGAACAATTGAAAGCAGACGAATTTAACATCGAAAACTATTCACCTTATGATGGATTAGATCGTTTACATGCTGAAGGCTATACAGGGAAAGGCATTAAGATAGGAATTCTTGATACAGGTATTGATTATAACCACCCAGATTTAAAAGATGCCTATAAAGGTGGCTATGATTTCGTTGATAATGATAATGACCCGATGGAAGCTACATATGCTGATTGGAAAAAATCAGGAAAACCTGAGATCTCGGGATCAAATACATTTTATACAGAACATGGTACACATGTTGCAGGAATAATCGGCAGTCGAGGTGTTGCTGATACTGAATATAAAACTGTTGGAGCAGCGCCAGAGGCAGATATTTATTCATACAGGGTTCTTGGACCATATGGATCTGGAAAAGGTGCTGACATTATAGCAGCACTAGATAAGGCAGTAAGTGACGGGATGGATATCATTAATATGTCACTAGGTGCAACAATAAATGACCCGCTTTTTGCGACTTCGGTAGCTGTAAACAATGCTGTTCTAAGTGGCGTTACGACTGTAGTTGCCGCTGGTAATAGTGGAAATGGAATGTATACACTTGGCTCTCCAGGATCATCAGCATTAGCATTAACAGTTGGTGCATCAACTAGTGCAATAGATCTTTTCCAGTTTTCAGGTTTTCAAAATAGTAAAAAATATACTATTAGAGAATTAGCCAGAAACTATACAGACGATCTAACAGCATTAAAAGGAAAAACGTTTAATCTAGTTGATGTTGGTTTAGGAAAAGGCGTTGATTATAACGGAAAAGATGTAAAAGGAAAAATTGCTTTTATTCAAAGAGGTGATACTTCTTTTATTGATAAAATCAAACTAGCGAAGGCTAAAGGTGCTGTTGCAGTAATAATTTATAATAATGACGTCAACAAAGCTGAAGGGATCATACAAGGGTATGTCGGTGAATCTCTATTAGCCATTCCTACATTTTCGATGTCAAATGAAGATGGCCTAGCAATCTCAAATGCGATTAAACAAGGAAGTTCTGACTTTACTTTTGGTGATTATACGAAATTTAAAACACCTGAGGATGAACTAACAACATTTAGTTCAAGAGGACCATCTCGCATAAATTATGACATAAAGCCAGAAGTAACTGCGCCAGGTGCAGCAATTCTTTCGACTGTTCCATTTTATGTAAATAATAAAACAGGAGATGGATCAAAACCGGAAGATTATAAAATTGCATATGAACGCCTATCTGGAACATCAATGGCGACTCCGTATGTTGCAGGAGTGTCAGCACTATTACTACAATCAAATAAAAATCTACAGCCAGCAGATATAAAAATCTATATTGATGAATACGGCTGATCCTTTAAAGAAGGATTATAGTGTATTTGAAGTTGGTAGCGGAAGAGTAGACGCATATGAAGCAATTCACTCAAACGTAGAATTAAATGTGGTAGATAGTACGCCAACAATTATTGATGGAAAAGAAAAATCAATCAAAGAATTAACAGGTGCGATGAGTTTTGGGTCATTTAGTTTCAAAAACGAAGAAATTGCGGCGAACCGACAAATTATACTAAAAAATAGTAGTGAACAAGTGAAGACATTTAGTATTGATGTTAAATATCAAACTGGATTAAGAGGTTCTAAAGATGCAAACTTAAATGATGTTACCTTAACTAGTCCTTCCTCAGTAACTCTAGATGGAAGTAGTCAACAACCGATTAACTTTCATTTGAAAATACCTGCAAATGCCGAAAAAGGAATTTATGAAGGGTATATCGTCTTTACGAATGATGCAGATCCAACAGAACAGTATCAAATACCATTCGGTGTTCACTATGTAAAAGAAGGATTTAATTCAGCGGCTACATACAATAAGATGATGACATCAGATTATACTAATTATTACCCATTACTTGAATTTAACGCAGGTGCAACCTTTAATTTAAGTTCTAGTATGGAAACAATCGATTTCGTTTTACTTGATAGTGAAACAGATGAAGAAATCGGTTATTTAGGACAAATCCCTGCATCGCAATTGGATGAAAATACTGATTACTATGTCACTGGTGTCTTTACCGGATACTATAATCCTTTCACTAATGACCCGAAAAACCCAGTATCACCTACAAGTGTAAAAGTACCTTATGGGCCAGCACATTATAAGATAAAAATGATCGGTACTAATAGAGATGGTAAAACATTTTCGATGACGGACCATGTAATGGTTGATATTACTGGTCCTACTTTTACAACAGATTTAGAAGAAGGCGTTATCGAGGTTAAACCTGGTACAACATCTTATCCAATTAAAGGTACAGTTTTTGATAAAACCCAAGATGATTATCGTACGCAAGGTATTTCTATTGATCAATCGGGTAATTTTGTGATGATAAAAAATAATAATACTACCTTTTCAAATGGTTTCAATGTTGATGCAAAAGGAAATTTTGCATATAATATCCCGATTGACCCTTCTGCTAAAAGCGTAAATGTTGAACTTGCAGGATATAATTCAGCTAAGATTGGTACAAGAAACAAATATTTTACATTTATTCCAGAAGGCACTCCACTTGTTTATGGAAGTGTTGATCAAAAAATTGTAAATGCAGGTGAAAATGTAAAGGTGAACCTAACAGCATATAACGTTACTGATGCAAAAAAAATAGCTAGTAGCCTTTCATTTTCAAATAATCAATTAGAATTTGTAGATGTAAAGCTTAATCCAGCAATTGAAAAATTTGGTTTGGCGAAACTCACATCTAATTCAGCTCCATCAGGATTGAATACAAATGTAAATGTCAATATAGAGATGACTAACGGAAAAGTGACAGGTGATGTACCATTTGCAGAAGTAACGTTAAAAGTAAAAGATAATACTTATAATTTTTATTCGCCTTTTAAATCATCTTCTGCATCTTATATAAATGAATCTAACCAATCAATTGCAATGAATTCAACAATACCACCAATTTGGTTCAAACCAACTTATTCAAAAATTTCAGGAAGTATTGGAATTCCAGTCTCATTGCAAAAAGAAGGTAAGAGTTCATGGAGGGTAGCCCCTTCGCAGATTGGTGCAGTTCTATCAGTAAAGGATCAAAACGGTAACATCTACCCAGGAGTTATTAATCAATTTGGCCAAGTATCCGTGGATAAATTACCAAAAACACTCGATGAAATGGTCGTATCACTCGATATTCCTGGCCATTTCACAATATATGAACCTTTCCATGTGGGCTTCCTAGATGATGAAGGCGTACTAACTGCTCATTGGAATCCTGAAATAAATTTTAATGCTGCAATTCCTGGAGACGTTAATAAAGATAATGTCATTGATTTGAAGGACGCCTTAGCAATCCAAACTAATTGGGGAACTGACAGTCGCAGTGCAGACATTAATTTTGATAAAATCGTAGACGCAAAAGACTTTGCATTCATCGAAAAGAATTACTTAATGCAAAATCCAACGGTGGAAAACGCTCCAAAACCTCTAGAAAAATATAAATCAAAATCACTTGAGGATATTAAGAAAGAGCTAGGGTTGAATTAATTTTTCTAATGGAAAAGACGACTGTTATTAAGTCGTCTTTTT